>JBILLY010000561.1:0-3973 GCA_044375835.1 Opitutaceae bacterium | reverse complement strand
GCTGCTGCAGGGCATGACGGCGCACTACCTCGCGTGCGACACGTGGGCGCTCAAGCCGGGCGACACCGCGTTGGTGCACGCGGGGGCGGGCGGCGTGGGGCTGCTCCTGATACAGATCGCGAAACGCCGCGGGGCGCGCGTGCTGGCGACGGCGGGCACGGACGAGAAGGCGGCGCTGGCGCGCGGGGCGGGGGCGGACGCGACGTGCGTCTACACGCGCGAGAATTTCACGGACGCGGCGCGGGCCTTCACGGGCGGGCGCGGCGTGGACGTGGCCTACGACTCGGTGGGCAAGGAGACCTTCGAGGGGACGCTGGCGAGTCTGCGGCCGCGGGGGATGTTTGTCTCCTACGGCAATTCGAGCGGGCCGGTGCCGCCGTTTGCGCCGCTGGTGCTCGCGCAGAAGGGCTCGCTGTTTTTCACGCGGCCGACGCTGGCCCACTACACGCAGACGCCGGCGGAGCTGCAGGCGCGGGCGGACGAGTTGTTCCGCTGGATCGCGGCGGGCGAGCTGACGGTGCGGGTGGGCGCGACGTTTCCGCTGGCGCAGGCGGCGGCGGCGCACCGGGCGCTGGAAGGCCGGCAGACGACGGGGAAAGTGCTGCTGGTGCCGTAGCGCGGCGCGGGGGCGCGGGACCAGCCGCGCCTACTCGAAGCGGGGACGCGGGGCGCGGTGGGGGAGGCACCGAGGTCGTGACAGCGGGGGCGAAAGGCGTCAGACACGTCGGCTCCATGTCCTCCGACACCGCCACGCTCGTCGCTCTGCTCCACGGTCCCGATCAGCCCGGACTCGTCGCCCGCGTGTCGGGTTGGATCTTTGCGCGCGGCGGAAACATCCTGCACGCGGACCAGCACCGCGACATGGAGGCGGGCGTTTTCTTCCAACGCATCGAATGGGTGCCGACGGGCGCGGCGGGGGTGGCGGAGCGGGAGGCGGCGGATTTTCTGGCCTTCGCGGGGTCGCTCGGGATGCAGGCGCGGGTGTCGCTCTCGACGCACCGGCCGCGGGTGGCGGTGTTTGTCTCGAAGGCCGACCATTGTTTCCACGATCTCATCCTGCGGTGGAAGGCCGGCGATTTCCGCTGCGACCTCGTGACGGTGGTGGGCAATCATCCGGATCTGGCGGAGGCGGCGCGGGGCTACGGGCTGCCCTTCGTGCACATCCCGGTGACGGGCGCGACGAAGGCGGAGGCGGAGGCGCGGCAGCTGGCGGTGTTGCGGGAGCTGCGGGTGGAACTCGTGGTGCTCGCGCGCTACATGCAGGTGCTGTCGGCGGAGTTTTTGGCGGAGTTCGGGGCGCCGGTGATCAACATCCACCATTCGTTCCTGCCGGCGTTTGCGGGCGGGCGGCCGTATCATCAGGCGCATGCGCGCGGCGTGAAACTGATCGGGGCGACGGCGCACTACGCGACGCGCGATCTCGATGAAGGGCCGATCATCCACCAGGACGTCGGTCGCGTGACGCACCGGCACGGCGTGGAGGATCTGGTGCGGAAAGGCCGCGATCTCGAGCGCGGCGTGTTGGCGCAGGCGGTGCGGTGGCACCTCGAGGCGCGGGTGCTCGTCTACGGCAACAAGACGGTGGTCTTCGACTGAGCGGCGGCGGGCGGGGCCGGCGACGCGGGGCAAAAAAAGGCCGCGCCCGACGGCGCGGCCCGGAAATCGACTGCGGCGGACGCGGCGGCGGCTCAGCGGTAGGGCTGGTGGAGCTCGACGGGCTGCTGCTTGGTCTGCTTCGAGCGGAGCTTGAGGTTGAGCATCTCGACGCCGAAGGCGAAGGCCATGGAGAAGTAGATGTAGCCTTTCGGGATGTGCTGGCCGAGGCCTTCGCCGACGAGCGTCACGCCGATCAAGATGAGGAAGCTGAGGGCGAGCATCTTCAGCGTCGGGTGGCGGTTGACGAAGTCGCTGATCGAGCCGGCGAACACGAGCATGACCACGAGGGCGATGACGACGGCGGTGATCATGACGCCGATGTTGTTGGCCATGCCGACGGCGGTGATGACGGAGTCGAGGGAGAAGACGAGGTCGAGGATGAGGATCTGGGCGATGACGCCGGCGAAGGTGACGCCGGTTTTTCCGGCGGTGGCGTGGCCGTCGGCGTCCTCGAGTTTCTCGTGCACTTCTTTCACGCTCTTCCAGATCAGGAAGAGGCCGCCGAGGAGCAGGACGAGGTCGCGGCCGGAGATGGGTTGGTTCATCACGGGCAGGGTGAAGAGGGGCTTGGTGAGGCCCATGATCCAAGTGAGGCTCAGCAGCAGCAGAATGCGCGTGACGAGGGCGAGCATGAGGCCGATCTGGCGGGCCTTCTTCTGCTGCTCGGCGGGGAGTTTGCCGGCGAGGATCGAGATGAAGATGATGTTGTCGATGCCCAGCACGACCTCGAGGGCGGTGAGCGTGAGGAGGGAAATCCAGATCTGCGGGTCGGTGAGCCAGTCCATGGGGCGCGAGCAAGGCGGGCGGTGCGGGGGCGGTCAACGCGGCGCTCGCAGGAATCGCCCGGAGGCGTTCAGACGCCGACCCAGGCGAGCCCCGCTCCGATCCAAAGCGGGATGGTGAGAATGCCGAGCGCGGTGGTGCCGAAGACGATCTGGACGGCGGTCGGCGGGTGTCCGCCGTAGAGGCGCGCGAGAATCACGGGCACCATGGCCGTCGGCATGGCGGCCTGCACCACGATCACGCGCTTGAGTTCGACGGAGCAGGGCAGGAATTTCGCGAGCAGGAGCATTGCCACCGGGAGTGCGCCGAGGCGAAGGAGGGCGGCCGCGACGGAGACCTTGGCGTCGAACAGTTCGCGCGGGCGATCGACGAACGCCGCGAAGCTGACACCCGTCATGATGAGGCCGAGCGGGATGCCGCAGACGCCGAGCGAGTGAATCGTGTCCGTCAGGACCTTCGGCAGATGCGGGGTGAGGCCGGAGAGGTTGCAGGCGACGGCGAACACGAGGGTAATCGCGACGGGACTGAGCAAGCGCCGCCAGCCGTCGCGCAGCGACTCGCCGCTGAGCGTCAGCAGACCGACGGTCCAGAGCGCGATCTCGACGCCGACGTTGTGCACCATCAGCACCGCGCGACTGTCGGCGCCCCAGATGCCGGCCATGATCGGGAGGGGAAGGTAGCCGTAGTTGGTGATGCCGACCGAGAGCGCAAACGTGCGCATGCCGGTGCCCACTTTCAGACCGATGCCCCGCGCGACGAGCAGTCCGATGCGGATGCCGATGACCGTGACGGCGAAGCCGACCAGCGGAGGGACGATGAGATTGCCCGGTTCGCGCAACGCGGCGTTGCCGGCGACGGACTCGAAGATGAGGCAGGGGAAGCAGAGGTTGACCGCGATCCGGATGAGGCTCGTCTCGGCTTCGCCCTCGATCCAATGCACGCGCCGGGCCGCCACGCCGACGCCGATGAGGGCGAACACGGGCAGGACGAGCAGGAGCAGTTGCAGGTAGGTCGGCACGAAACGGGTCAGGAAACCGCCCGCGTGGAAGGGCGGCAAACCCGTTTCCTGTCACCCGCCGACGGTGGCGGTGCGGCGGGCGCCGGCCGCGGTGGGCCGGTAGTCCGCGCGCGGGGCGGTCAGTCGCCGCCACCGCCGCCGCAACCTCCGCAACCGCTGCCGCCGTCGCCCCCACCACCGCCGCCGCCACCGCTGTCGCCGCCGCCGGAGTCGCTCGACACGGTGGAGCAGCCGCTGCCGGAGGAGTCGGCGGCTTTGCGTTCGCGCTCGAGCTCCAACTCGGAGGCGAGCGCGCTGTGGGGAGTGCCGGCGAGGGCGGCGAGGCCGAAGAGGCCGACGGTGAGCGGGAGAGCGCCCGCGGTGGCACCGGCGGGGAGGCCGGCGACGGACCGGGCGGCCGGCTCGGACGGGCGGGCGAGTGCGGCCTGGCGGGCGAGCGCGGCGTGTTGGTCGAGGAGGCGGCGGAGCAGGGCGTCGCCACGGCGGGTGCGGCGCACCGGGCGCAGGAAGAGCGCG
>JBILLY010000887.1:0-2702 GCA_044375835.1 Opitutaceae bacterium | reverse complement strand
GACGGTGATCTTCGCGAGCCCGAAGACCGGGACGAGCGCGGCGAGGAACGCGGGGATGGCGACGGCGAGGAGTTTTTCGGTGCCGTGCAGGACGAGGCCTTTCTCGGCGAGGTCGCGTTCGATGGCGTCGAGGGCGGTGGAGGCGGCGCTGTCGAGGCGGTGGAGCGCGGTGCCGTCGGGTCGGGCGAGGGCGACGACGGCGCGCTCGACCAAGGGCAGGTCGGGCGGCACCGGAACCGCGGTGCGATACATGCGCCGTTCGCGGAGCTCGACGAGGCCGCGGGCGCAGGCGGCGGTGACGGCGGCCTCGACGACGCGCTTGCGGCCGGCGGCGAGGCAGGCGGCACCGTAGTCGTCGATTTCCAACGTGGCGGGGAGCGCGGCGGGTCGGCGCAGATACCAGCGCAGCACGAGGGCCGCGACGAAGACGACGGCGGCGAGCGTGACGAAAAACTGGAGGAACTCCGGGCCGCGCAGGTCGAGCGGCTGGTAGTCGGCGCCGGTGGCGCCGCGGGCGCTCGTGAGCGTGGCGGTGAACGCGGCCGCGGCGGCGACGGGCCGCGCAGGGCGGCGGGCGGCGCGCCACGCGGCGAGGCGGGCGAGCCAGCGCGGCTTCGGCAGTATCCAGTGACCGGTGACGTCGACGCGGCGGGCGCGCGGATGGACGAGTTTTTCCGGCCAGAATTCGGCGGGCGGTTCGCCGAAGAAGCGGCGGTAGCTCGCGCGGGTGCGGGCATACCAGTCGGTGAATTTGTCGACTTCGGCGGCGCCGCCGCGGGCGGGGCCGTGGTGGAGCGGCGTGCGGAGCACGCGGCCGCAGAAGTCCTCCCAGTAGTCGCGGGTGTAGAGCAGGTGGAGGTGCCAGACCTGGTCGACGGGATCGGAGGGGGAAACGGGGTGGCCGGCGGCGGCGGCGAGGAAGGCGAAGCGGCGGTATTCCTCGACGGCGCGCTGCGTGTAGCCGGGGGCCCAGTCGTTCTCCTTGGCGAGGCGGAGCGAGAACGGGTGCGGGGCGTGGGCGTCGTCCAAGGGGTGGGCTTGGATGCGGTGCCAGAGGGCGGCTTGGTCGGCGTTCATGGGGAACTCCATTGGGTTTGCGGGGGAGGGAAACCGGCCGGTCGAGCCGAGGGGACGGCAGTCGGGGCCGAGCGGCAAGCGTGCCGCCGAGTTGTCACGGGAATGTCACGCGGGCGCCGAAGCGGCGGGTGGGGCTGGCTCGGCGGGCGGGGCGGGCGGGGCGCCGGCGGCCATGGCCGGGCCGGCGAGGTAGCCGGTCGTCCAGGCGGCCTGGAAGTTGAAGCCGCCGGTGACACCGTCGATATCGAGCACCTCGCCGGCGAAGTGGAGGCCGGGGCAAAGGCGGCTCTCGAGGGTGCGGAAGTCGACCTCGCTCAGGCGGACGCCGCCGCAGGTGACGAATTCGTCTTTGAAGAGACTCTTGCCGACGACCTTCATCTCGGCCGCGGTGAGTTGGGTGGCGAGGGTCGCGAGAGCGGCGTTGCCGACCTGGGCCCACGGCGTGGTGGCGGCGATGCCGGCGGAGACGACGAGGCGTTCCCAGAGGCGCTGGGGCATGGCGAGGGGGCTCCAGGTGGTGATCTGTTTTTTCGGATTCTGCGCGCGGACGGCGGAGAGCTCGCGGACGAGGGAGTCGCGGGTGTGGGTGCCGGTCCAGTTGAGGAGGAGCGGAAATTCGTAGGCGCGGTCGGCCATCTCACGCGCGCCCCACGCGGAGAGTTTCAGAATGGCGGGCCCGCTGAGGCCCCAATGCGTGATGAGCAGGGGGCCGTCGGTGCGGAGCTTGGTGCCGGGGACGCCGACGGCGGCGTTTTCCACGGAGACACCGGAGAGGCCGATGAGGCGCGGGTCGTCGAGGTGGAAGGTGAAGAGCGACGGCACGAGCGGCTCGATCGCGTGGCCGAGGGCTTCGGCGATGAGGAAGCCGGCGGAGGAGCGGTTGCCGCCGGTAGCGAGCAGGAGGCGTTCGCAGCGCAGGCCGGTGCCGTCGGTGAGCGTGAGCCAGAAACTGGGCGGCTCGCCGGGGCGGCTCACGCGCTCGGCCTTGCGCACGCCCATGCTGGTGACGACGTGGACGCCGGCGGCGGCGGCGGAGCGGGCGAGGCAATCGACGATGGTGGCGGAGTCGTCGGTGACGGGGAACATGCGGCCGTCTTCCTCGGTTTTGGTTTCGACGCCGCGGGCGGCGAGCCACGCGACCATGTCGCGGGGTTGCCAGCGGTGGAAGGCGCCGAGGAGCTCGCGGCCGCCGCGCGGGTAGCGTTTGACGAGATCGCGGGGCTCGAAGCAGGCGTGGGTGACGTTGCAGCGGCCGCCGCCGGAGACGCGGACCTTGGCGAGCGGGTGGGCGGTGGCCTCGTAGAGCGTCACGGTGCCGCGGCCCGCGAGGGCTTCGGCGCAGGTGATGGCGGCGAAGAAACCGGCCGCCCCGCCCCCGACGATGACCACGCGAAACGTATCAGCCATCCCGGCACGCTGCGCGGCGGGGCGCGCGTGTCGAAGGGAATTGCGCCGGGCGGGCGGAGGGCGCGATGGGCGGCGAAAAAATGCCGCCCGCGGCGGAGCGGGGCGCGCGTGCGGCCGGCGAACCGCGCGGCGGGGCGCGCGTGTCGAAGGGAATTGCGCCGGGCGGGCGGAGGGCGCGATGGGCGGCGGAAAAATGCCGCCCGCGGCGGAGCGGGGCG
>JBILLY010000252.1:0-6695 GCA_044375835.1 Opitutaceae bacterium | reverse complement strand
CGCCTTCGGTGGTGCGCTCGCGCAGCTCGTTGGCGAGCGCGAGCGTCCAGTGCGGCAGCCCTGCGACGAGCGAGATGTCGGCGCCGAAGGTGCGCGTCACGATCGCGTCCATCCGGTCGTCGCAGTCCGCGGCTTGGGCCGCGCTCGTGCCGGGTTCGTAGAGGTGGCGCTCGGCCCAGTGCGGGAGGTTGGCGGCGACGATGCCGCTGAGCTCGCCGGCAAAGGCCCGGTGTCCGCCGGTCGCGCGCAGCGGTGTCAGGCCGGTCGCGCCGCCGAGCAGCAGGTGCCGCCCGCGAAACGCCCCCGCGTGCCGCACGCGCACCGTGTAGTAGAGCAGCGCGTCGAGCCCCGCCTGCCGGAAATGCCGCAGCATCTCCTCCGTGACCGGGAAATACTTCGGTTGCCCGTCGGTCGTGCCCGACGACGCCGCGAACAGCTCGCAGGTGCCCGGCCACAGCACGTCGGCTTCGCCGGCCTTCATCTTCTCGATCAGCGGCGCGAGCTGCGCGTGCGTGCTCGGGGCGACCTCGGTGCGGAAGCGCGTGTAGTAGATGTTGGGCGTCACGCCCTGTTTCCGCCAGTGGCTGGTCGCGGCCAGCTTCGGCACGAGCGCCGCAAACGCCTTCGCCTGCGCGGCGGGCGCGGTGCGTTTTTGGCGCAGCTTCCACTCGGTCGCGGCGGTCTTCAGGTTGATCCCGAAGGTGTAGAAGCTTTTCGGCCAGACCGGCATGGGCGTCGGGCGCGAGGCGACGCGCGCCCCCCCGCTGCGGCAAGCGAATAAAGGGAACGGCGTTCCGCTTCACGCGAAGTTAGCCGACGCGGCCGGCCGGGGCGGCGCCGGCCCGCACCGGTCGCGGCGGCACCCTCCGTCCCGAAATTCCTTTGGCGTTTCGCCGGCTTTGCCGTTGGAACTATCCGCCCATGGCCCTGCCGCCCGTAGTCTTCGAGGACGATTCCCTGGTCGCGTTCGACAAACCGAGCGGCCTGCTCGTCGCGCCCGACCGCTGGGACAAGACCCGCGAGAACCTCATGGGCCTCGTCCACGCCCACCCGCGCTACGGCCACACCGTCGCCAACGTCCACCGCCTCGACGCCGACACCAGCGGCCTGCTGCTCTGCGCCAAGAACAAGGTCGCGCTCGATTTCCTCAGCGGCCAGTTCCAGTCGAAGACCGTCCAAAAAACCTACCACGCCGTCGTCGCCGTGCTCGTGCCCGACCAGGCGATGAAGGTCCTCGCGCCGATCCGCGACGCCGCCGGCGCCCTGCCCGATGCCTTCACCGTCGAGGTCGCGCTCGGCGAGGACGAGCGCCAGCCGGGCCGCATGCGCGTCTTCAAAGGCCGCGGCGGCAAGGCCTGCACGACCGAGTTCCGCACGCTCGAGCGCTTCGGCGGCGCGCGGCCGCCGCGCGGCAGCCGCGACCCGGCCGCGGCCGCCGGCTACGCCTTCGTCGAGTGCCACCCGCTCACCGGCCGCACCCACCAGCTGCGCGTGCACCTCGCCGCCGCGGGCGCGCCGATTTTGTTCGATCCGTTCTACGGCCACCCGGGCGTGACGCTCCTGCTCAGCGACCTCAAGCGCGGCTACAAGGGACGCGACGACGAGAAACCGCTCATCGGCCGCCTCGCGCTGCACGCGAGCGCACTCACCCTCAAACATCCCGTCACGCGCGAACCCATCACGCTCGCGGCCGCGCTGCCGCACGAGTTCGAGGTCGCGCTGAAATACCTGCGCAAGTTCGCCGTCGCCCGCGCCTGACCGGGACATCGGTCGCCGCGCCGCCGCCCCCCGCTTTTCCCCGCAACCGAAGCTCGCCGCCCGCGCCGCCGCCGCCCACGTTCGTCGCGCTCCGCCCCTTTCACCCCGTCCGCCGCCTTTCCCCATGCACGATTCCCCCGTCTCCCGTCGTCACGCCCTCAAAACCGCCGCGCTCGGCGCCCTCTCGCTCCCGCTCTTCGGCGCCGCCGCCCGCGCCGCCGACGAAAAGGCCGCCCCGGCCAAGAAAGCCAAAACCGGCGCCGCCCCCGCCGATCCCGCCGCCGGTCTCTACCCGCCCGCCGGCCCCGGCGGCCGCGAAAACGGCCTGCGCCTCGGCGTCGCCTCCTATTCGCTGCGCAACCTGCCGCTCGACGAGGCCATCGCCGCCGTGAAGGCCCTCCGCATCTCCAACCTCGCGCTCTTCCGCCTCCACTGCAATTGGGAGGGCGCCACCGTCGACGAGTGCCGCGCCGTCGGCGAGAAACTCAAGGCCGCCGGCCTCACCCTCACCGGTTCGGGCGTCGTCAACCTCACGACCGACGAAGCCAAGTGCCGCAAAGCCTTCGAAAACGTGAAGGCCGCCGGCATGCAGACGATGGTCTGCAAACCCGAGATCGCCGCCCTCCCGCTCGTCGAGAAACTCGCCAAGGAGTTCGACCAGAAACTCGCCATCCACAACCACGGTCCCGAGGACAAAGTCTACCCGTCGCCCAAGGTGATCTGGGACAACATCAAGTCCCTCGACGCCCGCATCGGCATGTGCATCGACGTCGGCCACACCGCCCGTTTCGGCGACGACGTGATCGCCGCCATCAAGGCCTACGCCCCGCGCGTCTACGACATCCACATGAAGGACAGCGTCGCGGTCCCCGGCGCGATGCGCGACATCCCCGTCGAGGTCGGCGCCGGCAAACTCGACATCCGCGGTTTCCTCCGCGCCCTGCTCGACATCAACTACGCCGGCGTCGTCGCCTTCGAATACGAGAAGGTCGCCGGCAATCCCGTCCTCGGCCTCGCCGAGTCCGTCGGCTTCGTGCGCGGCGCCCTGGCCGCGATGGCGAAGACCCGCTGAGTTGCCCTTTGCCGCCGGCCGCCCGTGGCCCCCGCTGCCGGGGTCGCGGTCGGCCGGCGGTGTTTCCCCTCCGACCATGCACCTGCCCCAGCCCCGCCGCTTTTTCGCCGCGACCCTCGGCCTCGCGCTCGCGTTTGCCCTTCCCGCCGCCGCGCAGACCCCCGCCGCTCCGCCGGCCAAGAAAGCCGCCGTCAAGGGCGAGGTTTCCGGCGGCCTTCCGCCCGGCGCCCGCACGCTCGCGCTCGGCGACGCCGCGCCCGACTTCAAGCTCCTCGGCATCGACGGCAAGACCCACACGCTCGCCGACTACAAGGCGGCGAAGCTCCTGATGGTGGTGTTCCTCTCCAACCACTGTCCTTACTCGCACGCCTCGGAGACGCGTCTCATCCCGCTCGCCAAGGAGTTCAAGATGCAGGGCCTCGAGGTCGTCGCCATCAATCCCAACAGCCCCGACAGCGTGCGCCTCGACGAGCTCGGGTATTCAAAATACAACGACAGCTACGAGGAGATGAAACTCTACGCGCGCGACGCCGGCTTCCCGTTTCCCTACCTCTACGACGGCGACCACCAGGTCGCGGCCAAGGCCTACGGCTGCCTCGCCACGCCGCACGTCTTCCTCTTCGACCGCGAGCGCAAGCTCCGCTACGTCGGCCGCGTCGACGACTCCCGTTTCGAGGATCCCTCCACCGTGACGAAGCACGATCTCCGCGAGGCCGTCGCGGAGCTGCTCGCGGGCAAGCCCGTCACCACCCCGCGCACCCCCGTCGTGGGCTGCTCGACCAAGTGGAACCACAAGCGCGACGACGTCGCCAAGGCCGACGCGAAATGGAAAGCCGAGCCCGTCGCCCTCGAGCCCATCGACGCCGCCGGCGTCGCCGCGCTGGTGAAAAACGACTCGAAGCGCTTCCGCCTCTTCAACGTCTGGGCCACCTGGTGCGCTCCGTGCGTCGAGGAGTTTCCCGGCCTCGTCGCGCTCGCGCGCCGCATGAGCACCCGCGAGTTCGAACTCGTCACCGTCTCGCTCGACGATCCGAAGCAGCAGGCGCAGGCGAAGAAGTTTCTCGAACGCCAGCACGCCGTGCCGTCCGCGCGCCTCAAACAGCAACTCGCCGCCGAAGGCCGCACCGCCACCAACTTCCTCTACACGGGCGCGAGCACCGATGCCCTCATCGCCGCGCTCGACCCGCAATGGCCCGGCCCGCTGCCGCACACCGTGCTCGTCGCCCCCGGCGGAAAAATCGTCTGGCGCCACAACGGCCTCGTCGACGCCGAGACCCTCAAGGACGAAGTGCTGAAACACATGGGCGCGTTCTACCTGCCCGAGGCGAAAAAATAGCCGAGACGGTTCCACGGCGGAGACCGCGCGGTCCGGCCGCGCGCAGGATGGGCGATTGCCCGCCGCTCCGCCATGCCGTTTGGCCCGGCTTGGGCCGCCGCGCCCGGCCCGCAGCTCGAATCGCCGGGGCGGCACGGCGATGCCGCCGGCCGGAGTTTTCCGCGCTTGGGCCCCCGGGGCGGAACGCGGGCTTGTCACGCCCGCCGGCCCTCCGTCTTGCTGGCGCGCGCGGCGTCCCGCCGTGTCTCGCGTTCCCATGAAGGCCTCCTCGTCGTCCCCCTCCACCCTCGGCTTCGGCATCGTCGGCGTCGGCATGATCGCCGATTTCCACGCCCAGGCCATCGCCGCCTCCGTGGGCGGCCGGCTCGTCGGCGTCGCCACCCGCAACGCCGACAACGCCCGTGCCTTCGCGCAAAAACACGGCGCCGCCCTCGCCACCACGAGCGTCGACGAACTCGTGGCCCGGCCCGATATCGACGTCGTTTGCATCACCACGCCGAGCGGCGCCCACCTCGAGCCCGCGCTCGCCGCGATCCGCGCCGGCAAGCACCTCGTCGTCGAGAAACCCATCGAGATCACGACCGAGCGCGCCGACGACTTGCTCCGCGCCGCCGATGCCGCCGGCGTGCTCGTCTCGCCCATCTTCCAGGCCCGCTTCGGCGAGGGCGCCCGCACGCTCAAGGCCGCGCTCGACGCCGGCCGCTTCGGTCGCCTCGTCCTCGCGAGCGCCTACGTGAAGTGGCACCGCAGCCGCGCCTACTACACCGGCTGGAAGGGCACGCTCGCCCTCGACGGCGGCGGCGCGCTCATCAACCAGGCCATCCACGCCATCGATCTGCTCCAGTGGTTCGCCGGCCTGCCCGCGGAGGTGTTTTGCCGCACCACGCGCCGCGTCTACGACCACATCGAGGCCGAGGATACGGCGAGCGCCACCCTCCGCTTCCCCGGCGGCGACCTCGGCTCCATCGAAGCCTGCACCGCCGGCTGGCCCGGCTGGAGCCGCCGCGTCGAGATCGTCGGCGAACACGGCTCCGCCCGCCTCGAGGACGACCGCCTCGACCAGTGGGAATTCCGCGAGGCGCAACCCGGCGACGACGCGATCCGCGCCGCGAAAAACGTCTCCGCCATCGGCGGCGGCGCCGGCGCGCCCAACGCCATCACCCACCACGGCCACCTGCGCCAGATCCAGGATCTGATCGACGCCGTGCGCGACCGTCGTCCGCTCGCCATCGACGGCCACGAGGCCCGCAAGGCCGTCGCCCTCATCCGCGCGCTCTACGCCTCCGCCGCCGCCGGCGCGCCCGTGCGGCTCTGATCCCCGATCGCAGGGATTGGTAGCCCTGCTCGTGAGAGCAGGGACAACCGGGCGATTGTGCGCCGCCCCGGCCTTTCTCCCACGCGGCGGGCAACCCCAAGACGACCGCCGGACCTGCGACTGACGGTCAGCCCTCGGAATTTCTCTCGTCCTCCGTGTCATTTCCTTCCTCTGTCTTCGCTCCCGGTCCTTTGGTCCGTTTGATCCACTCCTATGTCCGCTAATACCCCCGCGCTACCCTGGTATCGCACGCTCTCGAGCAACCACTGGTTCGTCTTCACCGTCGCGTCCCTCGCGTGGTTGTTCGACTGCCTCGACCAGCAGCTCTTTATTCTCGCCCGCGACAATGCCGTCAAAGCGCTCGCCGCGCCCGGCACCGATGCCCTCACGCTGCGGCAGCTCAGCGGCTGGTCGCAGAGCATCTTCGTCGCGGGTTGGGCGATGGGCGGCCTCATCTTCGGCTCCGTCGGCGACCGGATCGGCCGCGCCAAGACGCTCTCGCTCACGGTGCTCATCTACTCCCTCTGCACCGGCCTCTCCGCCTTCGCGCAGGACATCACGCAGTTCATGATCTACCGCGCGATCACCGGCCTCGGCGTCGGCGGGGTCTTCGGTCTCGCGGTCGCGCTCGTCGCCGACTCGCTCCCCGACCACGCGCGCCCCAAGGCCCTCGGCCTCCTCCAGGCCCTCTCGGCCGTCGGCAACGTCACCGCCGGTCTTTGCGCGATGGCCCTCTCGTCCATGGACCCGATGGTCTCGTGGAAATATCTCTTCCTCATCGGCGCGGCGCCCGCGTTTCTCTGCATCTTCATCATGGTTCGGCTCAAGGAGCCCGCGAAGTGGGTTGCGGCCCGCGATGCCAGCCGGGCCGCCGGCGGCAAGGCGATGGGCAGCTACGGCAGCCTCTTCGGCGAGGCGCGCTGGCGCCGGTCCGCGATCCTCGGCATGATCCTCTGCGTCGCCGGCGTCGTCGGTCTCTGGGGCGTCGGCTTCTTCAGCGGCGCGCTCATCGGCCCCGCCATCGAAAAGGCCCTCAAGCTCGCCAATCCCGCCATCACCCCCGCCGAGCTCAGCGCCGGCAAGCAGTGGTGGACCGCCGCCAACCTCATCGTCCAGAACATCGGCGCCTTCTTCGGCATGATCGTGTTCTCGAAACTCGCCGCCATCTACGGCCGGCGCGTGATCTTCGCCGCCGGCTTCCTCGCCGCCTGCTC
>JBILLY010000005.1:0-25758 GCA_044375835.1 Opitutaceae bacterium | reverse complement strand
TCGGCCTCATGGCCGCCGCCGACGCCGTGCTCGTCCCCGGCGCCGACCTCGTCTCCGCCTGGCTCGACGTCGACCGCCGCCTCGCCGCCGCCGATCTCGTCGTCACCGGCGAAGGCCGCTTCGACGACAGCTCCCTCAGCGGCAAAGGCCCCGGCGCCCTCGCCGCCCGTGCCCTCGCGCTCGGCAAAAACGTCCACGTCTTCGCCGGCCGCGCCGCCGTCGCCGCACCGCCCGCCCGCCTCGCGCTGCACTCGATCACGCCCGACGGCACGCCGCTCGACCGCGCCCTGCGCGACGCCCCCGCCAACCTCGCCGCCGCCCTCCGCGCCGCCTTCGCGGGGTCATGACCGCACCGTGACTTTGGTCACATAGCCGACGCCGACCGCTTCTGGCAGACTCCCGCCTATGTCCGCCGCCACCGCCGATTCCGCCGCTCCGGCCGACGCCGATTTCCACCGCAGCGGCACCTACTACGGTGCCTTCGCGTTCGGCACCGTTGTGCTCACGTGCTTCGGCGGCTTTTTCTTCACCCACCGCTTCTACCAGCCGGCCGCCTACGTTCCGTTGATTTTTGTTCTCGGCGCCGTCTACGCGACACTCGGGATCCTCTCCAACGACTTCATCCGGCGGTTCCCGCACCGCCCGTTGGCCGCCTACTACCTCGCGCAGTGCGCCCTTCTCACGGCGCTCATCTTTCTCAGCCCGTCGCGCGGTTTCTTCGGCATGATCGTCCTGCCGTTGGCCAGCCAGTCGCTCTTCGATCTCCGGGGGCGTTACGCCGCCCTCGTCGTCGCCTACCTCTTCTCCGCCAACCTCGCCGTCTGGGGCTTCGACTTCGGCTGGACCGCCGTCGGCGAGGCCGCCTTCAACTACGCCGCCGGCTTCGCTTTCACCATCGCCTTCTCCCTGATTACCCGACGCTCCGTCTTCGCCCATCTTCAGTCCGAGCAGTTGCGGCGTGAACTCGAAGCCGCCAACGAAAAACTCCGCGCCGCCGCCGCCCAAACCGAGGAACTCGCCACCACCCGCGAACGCAACCGCCTCGCCCGCGAAATCCACGACGGCGTCGGCCACTACCTCACCGTCGTCAAAACCCAGCTCGACGCCGCCGCCGCCCTCCTCCCCGCCGATCCCGCCCGCGCCCAAGCCACCGTCGAAAAAGCCGCGCGCCTCACCGCCGAGGCCCTCGACGATGTGCGCCGCTCCGTCGGCGCCCTCCGCACCGACGCCGCCCCGGCCGCCCTCGACGCCGCCCTGCGCGAACTCGCCGCCCACGGCGCGCCCCCCGCCGCCGTCGCCGTCGACGGCACGCCCCGCCAACTTCCGCCCGCCGCCGCCCACGCCCTCTTCCGTGCCGCCCAGGAAGGCCTCACCAACGTCCGCAAACACGCCCGCGCCACCCGCGCCGACCTCCGCCTCGATTTCCGCCGCCCCGGCACCGTCCGCCTCGAGATCGCCGACGACGGCCCCGGCGCCCCCGCCGGACCCGCCGCGTCGCCATCCGGCGGATACGGCCTGCTCGGTCTCCGCGAGCGCGTCGAGCTGCTCGGCGGCCGCATCGAGAGCGGCCGCCGCCCCGCCGGCGGCTTTCTGCTCGCCGTCGAGGTCCCCGCATGAGCGCCGCCCCGAAGATCCGTCTCCTGCTCGTCGACGACCAGTCCCTCTTCCGCGAGGCCCTGCGCACGCTCCTCTCGCTCCAGCCCGATTTCGACATCGTCGGCGAAGCCGCCCACGGCGAGCAGGCCGTCGCCCTCGCGCAAAAGCTCGCCCCCGACGTCGTGCTCATGGACCTGCGCATGCCCGTCATGCACGGCGTCGACGCCACCCGCCGCATCGCGGCCGCCGCCGGCGCGAAACCCGTCCGTGTCATCGTCCTCACCACCTTCGAGGAAGACGCCGAGGTCTTCGCCGCCCTCCGCGCCGGCGCCGTCGGCTACCTGCTCAAGGCGAGCCCCGCCGACAAACTCTGCGGCGCCATCCGCGCCGCCGCCCAGGGCGCCTCCGTGCTCGAGCCCAGCGTCGCCGCCAAGCTCATGGCCGGCCTCGACCGCGCCGCCGCCCCCGCGCCGCCCCCGCCCGCCGCGCTCCCCGATCCCCTCTCCGCCCGCGAACTCGAGGTGCTCCGCTTCCTCGCCGCCGGTTGCAGCAACAAGGAAATCGGCTCCCGCCTCGGCATCTCCGAGGGCACCGTGAAGAACCACATGACCCATGTGCTCGCCAAACTCGGCGCGCTCGACCGCACCCAGGCCGCCCTCCGCGCCCGCGAGCTCGGCCTGATCTGACCGCCCCGGAGCCCCCGCCGCGCGCCGGCTCCGCCCAGTCCTCCGCGCCCCGTCGCAAGGACACCAAAACCCGCCCCTCCGACCCGCGGCAGATCCCCGCGCGCCTATAGGCGCCGCCCGATCCGCGCTCGCCCTCGATTTCTTGCGCCTCTTTGCGGCCAATCTCCGCCGCCCGCCGCATCCTCCGCGCCCTGCCCGGCCCCGCACCGCGCCACACCGCGCTTCACCACCGATCCGTGCCCATGGCCATGCCCAAGCATGACCACGACCCTGACCTCCGGCCGATGCGCCCGCACCGCCCACTCTGCTACCTTGGCGCCGTCCCCCCCCGCGCCATGTATCACAGCCCCACCGGCCTCGTTCACCTCGTCTGCTCGTTCCTCGCTCTCGCCTCGGGCGTCCTTGTGTTCTTCCGCCCCAAAGCCGGCGCCGTCCACCGCCGCCTCGGCTACGTCTACGCCGTCTCGATGCTCGGGGTAAATGTCACCGCCCTCCTCATCTACCGCCTCACCGGTCGCTTCAATTTCCTCCACGCCTTCGCGCTCCTCAGCCTGACCGGCATCGTCCTCGGCCTGCGCCACGCCGTCACCCGCCGGCCGCGCGAGACGTGGCTGGCCTCCCACTACTACTGGATGACGTGGTCCTACGCCGGCCTGATCGCGGCCCTCGTCGCCGAATCCGGCACGCGCCTCGTCCTCCCGCTCCTCCGCAGCCACGGCGTCGCCGTCTCGATGGGTCTCTTCTGGACCCTCGTCGGCCTGCTCAGCGCCGCCGTCATGGTCGCCGCCCGCACCCTGATCCACCGCCACCGCCCCGCCGCCCGGACCTGACCCCATGCCCACGCTACCCGACGAACTCCGCGCCGCCGTCCGCGCGCTCCTCCGCGCCCCCGGTTTCTCCGCCGTCGCCATCGCCACGCTCGCCCTCGGCCTCGGCGCCAACGTCGCGATCTTCTCCCTCTTCCACTCCATTCTCCTCGCGCCGCTGCCGTATCCCGACGCCGCCCGCCTCGTCGGCGTCAACTCCGTCAACGCCGCCAAGGCCCTCGCCCAACCCGCCCTCTCCGCCGCCGATTTTCGCGACGTCCGCGAGCGCGTCCGCTCGTTCTCCGCCCTCGCCGCCTTCCGACCGAACTTCACCGGCTACACGCCGCCGACCGGCGAACCCGTCCAACTCGTCGGCACCCTCGTCACCGAGGAATTCTTCACCGTCTTCGGCGTGCCCGCGCGGCTCGGCCGCACTTTCCGCGCCGACGAATACGGCGCCGCGGCCCCGCGCACCGCCGTCCTCTCCGCCGCCGCCTGGCGCCGCCACTTCGGCGGCCACGCCGATATCGTCGGGACCACCGTCACGCTCGATCAACGCGCCGTCACGGTCGTCGGCGTCATGCCCGACACCTTCCGCGAACCCGAGTTCGTCGACGTGTGGCTGCCCTTCGATCCGGAATCGCCGGAAAACCTCGCCCGCGATTCGCGCTACTGGACCACCGTCGGCCGCCTCGCCCCGACGGTCGCCTTGCCCGCCGCGCAGACTGAACTCGCCGCCGTCGCCGCCGTGCTCGCGCAGGAATTCGTCGCCGTGAACAAGGGCTGGACCTTTACGCTGCAACCGCTCCTCGAGCAGCGCGTCGGCCCGCTGCGCCACTCGCTCTTCCTGCTCGCCGGTGCCGTCGGCCTCGTGCTCCTCGTCGCCTGCGTCAACCTCGCCAACCTCCTGCTCTCGCGCGGCCTCGCCCGCCTGCCGCAGCTTGCCCTCCGCCTCGCCGTCGGCGCCTCTCCCGCCGGCCTCGCCCGCGGCGTGCTGCTCGAGAGTCTCCTCCTCGCGCTCGCCGGCGGCGCGGCCGGCATCGCCCTCGCCGCGACCCTCCTGCCGCTGCTGGTCAACCGCCTGCCCGCCGGCCTCATCCCGCGCTCCCACGCCGTCGCGCTCGACGCCCCCGCCCTCGCGTTCGCCCTCGCGCTCTCCGTCCTCACCGGCCTCGTCTTCGGCCTCCTGCCCGCGCTCCAGGTCCGCCGCGCCGACGTCAACGACCTGCTCAAATCCGCCGGCACCCGCAGCTCTCCCGGCCGCTTCACCGGCCGCGCCCAGGCCGCGCTCGTCGTCGCCCAGATCGCGCTCACGCTCGTCGTGCTCACCGGCGCCGCCGCGCTCGTCCGCGGCTTGCTCGACCTGCAGCGCACCGCCCCCGGTTTCGACCCGCGCGGCGTGCTCACCGTCCGCGTCGCCGCCGGTCAGGAACGCTGGGCCGATCCCGCCGGCCTCGCCGCCTACTACGACCGTCTCCTCGCCGAACTGCAGCGCCTCCCCGGGGTCGAAGCCGCCGCGCTCGATTCCAGCGCTCCCCTCTCGGGCCTCACGCTCCGCTACCCGTTCTGGGTGCAAGGCCGCCCGCGCACCGAGGGCAACAGCGACGAAGCCGTTTTCCACAGCGTCTCCCCCGACCTCGCCCGCACGCTGAAGCTCCCGCTCCTCCGCGGCCGCTTTCTCGACGCCCGCGACGATGGCCGCGCCGCCAAGGTCTGCGTCATCAACGAAGCCCTCGCCCGCCGCGTCTTCCCCGGCGTCGACCCGATCGGCCAACGCCTGCAAACCGTGCCGTGGCTCGCCCGCGAGTTCCGCGAGATCGTCGGCGTCGTCGCCGATGTCCGCCAGGTCAACCTCGCCGAGCCGCCGCCGCCCGCGATCTACGTGCCGTCCGCGCAGTCGCCGTGGTTCTTCACCACGCTGCTCGTGCGCGCCGCACCCGGCGTCGGCACCGCCGCCGTGCAGTCCGCCCTGCGCCGCGCCGACCCCGCGCTCACGATGTCCGTCCGCTCCCTCGAGGAGAACATCGCGCTCACCGCCGTGCAGCCGCGCCTCCGCGCGTGGCTCTTCGGACTCTTCGGCGCAGGCGCGCTCGGCCTCTCCGTCTTCGGCATCTACGCGAGCATGGCCTTCACCGTCGGCCAACGCACCCGCGAATTCGGCGTGCGCCTCGCCCTGGGCGCCACGCCCGCGCAGATCCTCACGCTCGTGCTCGGCCGCGCGGCGCGTCTTGCCGCTGCCGGCGTCGCCTGCGGCCTCGCCGGCGCCCTCGCCCTCGCGCCGGTGCTGCGCGGCACCGTGCCCGGCCTCGAGGCGCCGCCGCCGCTGCTCCTCGCCGCCCTCGCCCTCGGTCTCCCCCTCGTCGCCCTCCTCGCCGCCGCGCACCCCGCGTGGCTCGCCGCCCGCCTCAACCCCGTCCGCGCCCTCCAGCACGAGTGAAGCAATCCTCCCGCCGACACCCGACTCTCGGGGCTCCGCTCTCTGCGTTCGGCTCTCCGCTCCAAGCGCTCAGCTCTCAGCATCCACCCTCCTCCCATGAAAACGTCCCTCCTCCTCCCGTTCGTCTTCCTCGCCGGCCTCGCCCTCGCCGAGACCGCTCCGTCGCCCGTCGACCAAGCCAAGGCCGCCCTGGCGAAAAACGACCTCGCCGCCGCCGAGGCCCTGCTCGCCCCGCTCGCCGCCGCCGCCAAACCCGATCCCGCCGCGCTCCACCAGCTCGCGCTCGTCCGCCTGCGCCAGCAGCGCACGACCGACGCCGTCGCCCTCCTCGAAAAAGCAGTCGCCGCCGCGCCCGACCAAGCCGACCTCCACGCCGCCCTCGGCACCGCGCTCAGCCAGCGCATCGGCGAAGTTTCCTTCCTGCAGCAGGCGACGATGTCCGGCAAACTGCGCAAGGCCTTCGCGCGCGCCGTCGAGCTCGATCCCAAGCACCTCGGCGGTCTCTTCGGCCTCGCCCGCTACTACGCCTCCGCCCCGGAAATCGCCGGCGGCAGCCTCGAACAGGCGCGCGTCTACGCCCTGCGTATCCAGGAATTGAATCCCTACCTCGGCGTCATGGAACTCGGCCAGATCGCCCTGCGCGGCGAGGATTTCGCCGCCGCCGTCACGCACGCCGACGCCGCCGCGAAACTGCAGCCCAAGGCCGCCGGCCCCCACGTCCTCGCCGGCCGCGCCCTCGCCAAACTCGCCCGCCCCGCCGACGCCCGCGCCCGCCTGCAGCTCGCCCTCGAACTCGACCCGCGGCGCGATGACGCCCGCAAGGCCCTCGCCGCGCTCGACTGAACCGCACCGCCGCACGCGGTTCGGCGCCGCCGGCCGGCGGGGCGAGGCGTCCCCGCCGGGCCGTCGCGACTCACGGGTGAATCCACTCGGCGCGGAGGCCTCGCCCTTCCCTCGCCGCCCCTCGCCAGCCCCGCCCTGTGCTACGCCCTGCGCCGCGATTGGCAGCGCCGCCTCAGAGCGCCGCGCGGTTCACGTCCTTGTAGTAGAGGTAACTCGCCGGCGTCTTGCCCATCGCCACAAACCACTGCGGACAATACGGCGCCATCCAGATCGCGTCGCCCGCCGCCACCGGATACCACGAATCCTCCAGCCGGTAGACTCCCTGCCCCGCCAGCATCAGCAGGCCGTGCTCCATCACGTGGGTCTCCACAAACGGCAGCGTCGCTCCCGGCTGATAGGTGAACACGTTCATCGCCAGATCGAACGCCGGCACGTCGGGCAGCAGCACCTGCAGCCGCGCATCCGGATCGCCCAAAAACGGCTGCCCCGGCACCTCCGCCGCGTCGCCTATGATCGGCCCCGGCGCCGCCGTGCCCGCCAGCGGCTCGAACCTCTTTTGAAACAGCGCCACGCGCGTCCCTTTCTTCGGCACCGTGATCGACCACGCCGTCCCCGCCGGCGCGAAAAAGAAACCGCCCGGCCCGCACTTGGCCTTCGTCGCCCCGATCGCCACCGTGCCGCCGCCGGTCTCGAAATACCCCGCGGTCTCGACGCCGTTGGCCGGCATCTCCGCCCGACCGCCGGCCTCGAAGGTCACGAGCAGCTGCGCGAACCGCGCGCCCATCGCCGCGTTGATCACGATCACCGTCGCCGCGCCGGCGATGCCCGGCACGCTGCTTTTCACGTGCCCGTCGGGCGCGATCAACGCATGCCGCGCCGCCACGCGCGTCCGGGTCTGGCCATAGGGGCGGTTCATGATGGGGAAAAATCGCCGTCGTCCCGCCGCGTTCAGATCTCGCCCGGCCGGAGAAACTCGCCCGGCGGCGGCAGATTCACGAGCCGCCCGTCCGCCCACACCGCGTGCCCGCGCACAAAGGTGTGCGTGATGCGCGCGCGGCTGCGTTGGCCGACATACGCCCCGTGCCGGTGCCGCGTCCACAGGTCCTCGGCTTCGATCGTGCGCGGCTTGCCGTGGTCGATCAGGGAAAAGTCCGCGTCGTGCCCGGTCGCCAGCACGCCCTTGCGGTGATCGAGGCGGAAGCGCCGCGCCACGTTGCGCGCCAGCACCGCCGCCAGCAGCGGGAGGTCCTTGGCCGCCGTCTTCTCGACTTCGCTCACCAGCAACTCCGCGCCGTGCTGCACGCCGCTGATGCCGCCCCACGCCGCGAAAATATTCGCCGTGTCCTTCATCTCCGGCAGCGCCGGCGAGTGATCGCTGCCGATCGTGTGGATGTTCCCCGCCCGCAGCTCCGCCCACATCGCCTTGCGCCGCTTCTCGTCGCGCAGCGGCGGCGCGCATTTCGCGTGCGCCCCGAGTTTCTCCACGTCCTTTTCGTTCAGCAGCAGGTAGTGCGGGCAGGTCTCCGCCGTGACGTCGATGCGGTTCAGCCGCGCCTCCTCGATCAGCGCGATGCCTTCCGGACTGCTCACGTGCACGATGTGCAGCATGCACCCGGTCTCGCCGGCGAGTTCGAGCGCGACGCGGATCGCCTCCAGTTCCACCGCCACCGGCCGCGAGTCCAGCCACGCGCGCGCGTCCGTGCGGCCCTGCGCCTTGATCGCCGCCGTGAGTTTCGCCGCCATCGCGTCGTCCTCGGCATGCACCGCCACCGGCAGTTTCAGTTTCACCGCGCGCTTCATGCCTTCGCGCAGCGTCTTCGCGTCGACGTTTTCGAAGCTCGCGATGCCGCTGTTGCACATGAACGCCTTGAAACCGATCGCCCCCGCGTCGCGCAGGCCCGCCAGCTTGTCGAGGTTGCCGGGCGTCAGTCCGCCCCAGAGCGCGAAATCCGTGCACGATTGCTCTTCCGCGATCCGCCGCTTCTCGCGCAGCCCGGCAGCATCGAGCACCGGTGGCTCGGAGTTGAGCGGCATGTCGAAAAACACCGTGCCGCCGCCCGCCGCCAGCGCCGCCGAACCCGACGCAATACCCTCCCAGTCGGCGCGCCCCGGCTCGTTGAAATGCACATGCGCATCGACGATGCCCGGAAAAACGTAGCGGCCCGCCGCGTCCAGCTCCGCCGCCGTCGCGTCCGTGACCTTCGGCGCCAGCCGCACGATGCGGCCGCGCACGATGCCGAGCTCCGCCTCCACGATCCCGTCCGGCGTCACCAGTTTTCCGCCGCGCACGACAAGGTCGAGCTGCTCGGGTTCGTGCACGGGCTTGCCGTGGCCGTGTTGGATCGGTCCGGTGCGTTTCATTCCGCGTGTTGCTGGGCCATGCGTGCGAGAAAGTCGATCATCGCCCGCAACGCCGCGTCCAAGTCCCGTGGAGACGCATATTCGTCCGGGTGGTGGCTCAGGCCGTCGCGGCACCGCACAAAGAGCATCGCCACCGGCGCGAGCGCCGAAACCACCACCGCGTCGTGCCCCGCGCCGCTCACCAGTTCGAGGCTGCGCCCTTGCACCGCCCGCACGCTCTCGCCCAGCCGCGCGCGCAGCCCGGCATCGCCGGTCACCGCGCCGTTGTCCTGCGTCGCGCGCCACGCGCACGCCAGCCCGCGCCGCCGCGCGATCGTGCGCGCCGCGCCGAGCAGTTCCCGCAACGCCCGCCGCCGCGCCGCATCCGCCGGGTGCCGCACATCGAGCGACACCGTCGTCTCTCCCGGGATCACGTTGGGCGCGCCCGGCCGCGCCTCGATCACGCCCACCGTCGCGACCAGCGGCGCACTCGCCCGCGCCAGGGCCTCGGCCGCGAGCACCAGCTCCGCCGCGCCCGCCAGCGCGTCGCGCCGCAGCGCCATCGGCGTCGTGCCCGCATGCCCGGCCTTGCCGGTGAACGTCAGCCACCCGCGGGTCTGGCCGGCGATCGCCGACACCACGCCGAGCGCCAGACCTTCCGCCTCGAGCACGGGCCCCTGCTCGATGTGCACCTCCACGTAGCCGATCAAATCTCTCCGCCGGTGCGCCGCCCGCGGCACCGCGAAGCGCCCGCCGCCGTGGGCCTCCAGCGCCGCCCGCACCGACACGCCCGCCCGGTCCGTCGGCGCCAAGTCGCCCGCGCGCAGCCGCCCCGCGAAGCCCTTGCTCCCGAGATACGCGCTCGCGAAGCGCACACCTTCCTCCTCGGAAAATCCGAGCACCTCGACCGCGAAGGGCAGCGCGATGCCGCGGCGCCGCAGCTCCGCCAGCGCCACGATCGGCAGCAGCACGCCCAGCGCCCCGTCGAACCGCCCCGCGTCGCGCACCGTGTCGAGGTGCGAGCCGAGCAGCAGCGTCTTCGCGCGCCCGCGTGGACGCGGCGCGGCCTCCAGCCGGCCGATCAGATTGCCCACCGGGTCCTCGCGCACCGCGAGTCCGGCCCCGCGCATCCACTCCGCCACGCGCGCATTCGCCGCGCGCATGGCCGGCGACAAAAACGTCCGCGTCAACCGCCCCGGCTCGTCCGTGATCGCGCCGAGTTCGTCGAGCCATGCGGCAAGCTGTTTGCCATCGTGCATGGCTCAGCTCCCCCGATACGTGCTGTAGGCCCACGGCGACACCAGCAGCGGCACGTGGTAACCCGCCGTCGCATCCGGGATCGCAAACCGGATCGGCACCTCGTCGAGAAACGGACAGGCCTCGCCGCGCGCCGCGAAGTAGCGCCGCACGTGAAACACGAGTTCGTAGTCGCCGACCGCCATCTCCGCTTCCGCGAGCAGCGGCGCATCGGTGCGCCCGTCGGCGTTGGTCGTGACCGTCTTCACGCGGACTGGCGCCGCGCCTCGCCGCCAGAGTTCGACCGCCATGCCCGCCGCGGGTTTTCCGAGCGTGAGATCGAGAACGTGGGTGCTGAGCTTGGCAGGCATAAGGTCGTGGTTCGGAAATTCGCGCTCAACCGCTCTTCAACACATCGTCCAGTCGCAGCCGCGCAATCTTCTCGATCTCGCCGAGCGCCGTGGCGAATTCCGTCTCCGGATCGCCGCCGCTGCGCGTCTCCATGGCCGCGAGGATCGCGTCTTTCGCGTTCAGCCGGGCGCAGATGATGAAGGGAAAACCGAAACGCGCGACGTAGGCCGTATTCAGTTCCTGGAAACGCGTCAGCTCGGCGTCGCCGAGCCGGTTGAGTCCCGCGCTCGCCTGCTCGCGGGTCGACTCCGCCGTGAGTTGGTTCTGCCGCGCCAACCGCCCGGCCAAATCCGGGTGCGCCCGGATGAGCGCCAGCTGCCGCGCCCGATCCGCTCCGCGCATCGTCGCGCAGAGTTCCGCGTGCAGGTGCGCGGCGTCGCCAAACGGCCGCCGCACCCACGTCGCCTCCGCCACCCACGGCGAGTGCTCGAACAGGTGCCCGAGCGCCGCGGTGAAGCCCGCGCGATCCAGCGCATTGATCTCGGCCAGTGTCGTCATCGATTCATGAGGAAAAACCCAAACGCCAAAATCCAAACGCCAAAAAACGCCCAGCCGCGCTCTCTTTCGCCACCGTCGCGCCGTCGGCCTTTGCCCTATTTCTCACCGCTTGGTCATTCTTCGGAGTTTGGACCTTTGGTTTTAGCGATTTCGCTCCGTCAGGGGAGCAACTCGTAGGCCGGCAGCGACAGGAACTCGTCGAACTCCGCGCTCTTCGACATGCGCATGAACAGCTCCGTGGCCGCGGGGAAATGCCCGCCGTCGTAACGCTCGGCGCCATACTCTTCGCGGATCGCGGCCAATTCCGCGACGAGCAGCGTGTCGTAGAGTTCCGCCGTGATCGGCCGCCCGTCGTCGAGTTTCGCCCCGTAGCGCAGCCACTGCCACAGCTGCGAGCGCGAGATCTCCGAGGTGGCGAGGTCCTCCATCAGGTGGTGGATCGGCTCGGCGCCCGACCCGCCCAGCCACGCCTCGAGGTAGCGCACGCCGACGTGCAGATTCCACCGCACGCCTTTTTCCGTGATCGGACCGTGCAGCGGCTCCAGCAGTTTCGCGGCCGTGATCTCCACGTCGTGCCGGCGATGCAGCTGGTTCTTTCCCGGCATGAATTTCGCAAACGCCTCCAGCGCCGTCGCCACCAGCCCCGGGTGCGCCACCCACGTGCCGTCGTGCCCGTCGCGCGCCTCGCGTTCCTTGTCGGCGCGCACTTTTTCCAGCGCCGCCGCGTTGGCCGCGGGGTTGTTCTTGATCGGGATCTGCGCGGCCATGCCGCCCATCGCGTAGGCGCCGTGCCGGTGACAGACGTTGATCACGTGCAGCGCGTAGGCGCGGAGGAACGGCACCTCCATCGTGATCAGCGTCCGGTCGGGAAACAGATACTCCGGCCGGTTCCGGAATTTTTTCACGAAGCTGAACATGTAGTCCCACCGCCCGCAGTTCAGCCCGCTCGCGTGCTCGCGCAGCTCGAACAGAATCTCCTCCGCTTCGAGGCAGCCGAGGATCGTCTCGATCAGCACCGTCGCGCGCACCGTGCCGCGCGGCAACCCGACCGCCGCCTGCGCGTGGACGAACACGTCGTTCCACAGCCGCGCCTCGAGGTGGCTCTCCATCTTCGGCAGGTAGAAATACGGCCCGCTGCCCCGCGCCGTGAGTTCGCGCGCGTTGTGGAAAAAATAGAGGCCCCAGTCGAAGAGCGAAGCCGACACGCGCCGTCCGCCGAGGCGCGCGTGTTTCTCCTCCATGTGCCAGCCGCGCGGCCGTGCCACGATCGTCGCGATCTTCTCCTTCAGCGCGTAGAACTTTCCCTCCGGCGACGTCCACGTGATCGTGCGGCGGATCGCGTCGCGCAGATTGATCTGGCCCTCGATCACGTTGGCCCAGGTCGGCGAATTCGCGTCCTCGAAATCCGCCATCCAGCACTGCGCGCCGGAGTTGAGGGCGTTGATCGCCATCTTCCGCTCCACGGGACCGGTGATCTCCGTGCGGCGGTCCACCAGGTCGGCCGGCGGCGGCGGCACCTGCCAATCGCCCGCCCGGATCGCCGCCGTTTCCGGCAAGAAATCCGGCAACCGCCCCGCATCGATTTCGCGCTGCCGCTCCGCCCGCCGCGCCAGCAGTTCGCGCCGCCGCCCGCCGAACTTCGTTTCCAGTTCCGCGACAAACGCGCAGGCCTCGGGCGTGAGGATGTCCGCGTAGCCGGGGGAGATTGGACCCGTGATCTCGAGTCCGCCGATGACCGTGGGATGCATGGGCCCGGATCGTGCTTGGTCGTTGTCTCCTGTCAGCCCCATAGTCACCGTCCGTCCCTTCAAACTTTTCATGAGCGACGAAAATTTCATGCGCGCCGCCCTCCGCGAAGCCGAAGCCGGCATGCGCGCCGGCCGCGGCGGGCCCTTCGGCTGCGTCATCGTGCGCAAGGGCGAGATCGTCGCCCGCGGCTCCAACCGCGTCACCTCCACCAACGACCCCACCGCCCACGCCGAGGTCACCGCCATCCGCGAAGCCTGCGCCGCCCTGCACACCTTCCAGCTCGCCGACTGCGAACTCTACACCAGCTGCGAGCCCTGCCCCATGTGCCTCGCCGCCATTTACTGGGCCCGCATCCCCACCGTCTACTACGGCAACACCCGCGCCGACGCCGCCGCCATCGGCTTCGACGACGACTTCATCTACCAGCAGATCCCGCTGCCGCCGGAAAAACGCGCCGTCGCCATGACGCTCCTGCTCCGCGACGAAGCCCAGGGCGCCTTTCGCGAATGGGCCGCCAAGTCAGACAAGGTCCGCTACTGAATCCCGTCCCGCCGCGGCTCCGCCCGCGCTCCGGTCCGTCCGCGCGTATCCGCTCCGCGAGAACGCACTGGCCTTCCCCGCCGGCATTCGTTGCTTAGCCGGACCATGCCCCCGCTTCCGCGCCCCGGCGCCGTCGTCCGCATCGTTGGTTTTGCCCTCGCCGCCATCGCGGCACTCGCGCCCGCCGGCCGCGCCGCCGAATCCAAACCGCCGTCCGCCTCCGCCGCCGCTCCGTCGCAGGCCGTCGAAAACACGGTCGTGAAGATCTTTTCGACCGTGCGCTACCCGGACCCGTTCAAACCTTGGTCCAAACAGGCCCCGCGCGAGTCGACCGGCACGGGCGTCATCATCGAGGGCAAACGCATCCTCACCAACGCCCACGTCGTCCTCTACGCCTCGCAGGTCCAGGTGCAGGCCAACCAGAGCGGCGACAAGATCTCCGCCACCGTCGAGACCATCGCCCAGGGCATCGATCTCGCCGTCCTCAAACTCGAGGACGAATCCTTCTTCGACCAACGCCCGCCGCTCCCGCGGGCCACCAAGCTCCCCGCCGTCAAGGACAGCGTCATGGTCTACGGCTTCCCCACCGGCGGCACCAACCTCAGCATCACCAAGGGCATCGTCTCCCGCATCGATTTCACCCTCTACAATTTTCCGACGTCCGGCCTGCGCATCCAGATCGACGCCGCCATCAACCCCGGCAACAGCGGCGGCCCCGCCGTCGCCGACGACCGCATGATCGGCGTCGCCTTCAGCCGCCTCGGCGGCGGCGACAACATCGGCTACATCATCCCCTGCGAGGAGATCGAACTCTTCCTGCAGGACGCCGCCGACGGCCGCTACGACGGGAAACCCGCCATGTTCGACGCGTTGCAGACGTTCGAAAACCCCGCCCTGCGCCCGTTCCTGAAAGTCGCGCGCGGCGTCGACGGCATGATCGTCACCGAGTCCGACACGTCCGACCCCGCCTATCCACTCAAGCCGTGGGACATCATCACCCAGATCGGCGACACCAAGATCGACAACGAGGGTATGGTCCGCATCGGCGACATCCGCGTCCGCTTCCAGTATCTGATCCAGAAATACGCCCGCGACGGCCGCGTGCCTCTCACCGTCGTCCGCGGCGGGCAACCGCAGTCGGTGCAGCTGCCCGTCGGCCCGAGCCGCCCGATGCTGATCCCCGACCTCGAAGGCGCCTATCCGTCGTATTTCGTCTACGGCCCGCTCGTCTTTTCCTCCGCGACGCAGCTTTTCCTCGCCGGCCTCAACAACATCGCCATCGGCCTCTCCGGCGCCGGCAGTCCGCTCTCCACCCGCCGCTCCGATCGCCCCGCGTTCGACGGCGAGGCCCTCGTCGTCGTGGCGTCGCCGTTTTTCCCGCACAAACTCTCCAAGGGCTACTCGCAGACCCAGTCCAGCGTCGTCCACAAGGTCAACGGCACCGTCATCCGCAATTTGCCCCACCTCGTCGCGACCCTGCGCGACCTGAAGGACGAGTTCGTCGTGTTCGAGTTCGCCGGCCGCCGCTTCGAGACGCCCGTCTTTCCGCGCAAGGAAATGGAGGCCGCCACCGAGGACATTCTCAACGACAACGGCGTCCGCGCCCAGGGCTCGCCCGACGTCCTGAAAGTCTGGAACCAGCGCGCGCTCTGACCACCCGCCTTTCCGGCCTCGCGCGGCCCGCGCGACCCGGCCGGCCCGCGCCGCGGATTCGTTCCGCGCACTTGCCAACCGACCGCCCCCGCTCAACCTTCGTCCCCTATGCATTTCGACAACCTTCAGCCCGGCCTCGCCGCCCCCGTCCCGCGTTCCGACGACGACGAGGATGACGACGACAAGCGCGAGGAGGCACAGGCCAAGAAGAACGCCGCGCCCGTCGCCATGCTCATCCAGCGCAAATTCCTCGAACAGCGGAAAATTTTCCTCTGGGGCGCCGTCACCGACGAGTCCGCCAAGGACCTCACCGAAAAGCTGCTCTACCTCGAGACGATCGACCCGGGTAAGGAGATCTTTTTCTACATCAACTCTCCCGGCGGCTCGATCACCGCGGGCATGGCCGTCTACGACACCATGCAGTTGGTCACGTCTCCGATCACCGTCATCGTCACCGGCATGGCCGCCTCGATGGGCTCGATCTTGCTCTCCGGCGCCAAGAAAGGCCGCCGCCTGCTCTACCCGCATTCGCGCGTCCTGATCCACCAGCCGCTCATCTCCGGCCGCATGATCGGCCCGGCGAGCGACATCAACATCCAGGCGAAGGAAATGGAAAAACTCCGCGCGGAGCTGAACCAGATCCTCGCCGACGCCTCCGGCCAACCGATCGAGCGGATCAACCGCGACACCGACCGCGACTTCTACCTCAACGCCAAGGAAGCGATCGAATACGGCCTCGCCGACCGCATCGTCGACAAGGTCTGACCCTGCCGCCGGGCGAAGGAGCCCGGCCGCAACTCCCGTCGCTCTCGCGCGGACCCGACCGGGTCCGCGCTATTTTTTTTCCGCCGCGGCCGTGAGTTCCGCGAGTTCGCGCTGCCAGGCGAGCGATTGCTCGGGATTGCGCCCGGCCCGCGCCGTCGCCGCCGCGTCCGGCAGCCACGCGATTTTCAGGGCCGCGGGCAGATTCGGCGTCGCGAGCAACGTCCGCCAGAGCTCCAGCGCCCGCCCCGCGCGACCGCATTCGTGGAGCAGCATCGCGGCTTCGCGGGCAAGCGCCCACTCGTTGGCCGTGAACTTGGTGAGCAGCGGGGCAAACCCCAGCGCATTGCCCGCGCCGTCGTTGTCGCCGCCGTCGCGCAACCGCCGCGCCAGCGCCACGCCCACGGCCAGGCTCGGCGCCTGCCGCTGCGCCGCGATCGCCAGGGCCGTCGCTTCCTCCGGTCGGCGCGCTGCCTCGAGCAACCGCATTTTCCGCAGGGCCGCGTAGCCGGCCAGCCGCGGCGGCAGACGGTCGAGCCGCTCCAGCTGCGCGTCGAGCGGCACCACGAACGGCCGATACAGCGGATCGCCGATCAGCACGCCCATCCAGCTCAGGGCGTTCACTGAGAAATAGGCCGCCTCCGCGAGCGTCGCCCCCCGCGCCAACGCCCGGACAAACAGGTGCGGCTGGTGCGTGAACTGCAGATAGGGCTCGTGGACATTGCCGAACGTCGCCGTCACTCCGCGCGCCACGAAGGGTCCCGTCCACCCGCCGTTGCTCTGCCGCAGCGTGGACGCCGAGAAGCTGTGGATATGCAGCGCGATCGCGCCCGGCGGAAACCGGAACCCCGGCAACGTGAACGGCCCGTCGACGCCCCCGGTATACCAGCCGAAATAAAACGCCGGCGCATCGATCCGCGCCGAGACGGGCATCGTGGCATTGTCGCGGTCGACCGCGGTGTCGTAGCCCAGTTCGGCCAGCTGTTTCGCCGCGGTCTCGAGCCACGGGTCGCCGAGGTTGTCGCGGTTGGCGATGTCGACATAGGCGCGGCCGAGCAGACCGGTCCGCTCCGCCTCCAGCGCGCGATCGACCAGCGCGTTGGCCTCGTCGACCGTCGGCCCGTCGAGCCGGCCCACTTTGACGACCTGCCCGAGTTCGAACGTCGTCGGCCGCCCGTTGTTGAAGAGCGGATTGGGGACGAAGGCGTTGATCGCGTAGTTCGGCAGCGCGAGCAGGCTGAGTTCGGAATCGACCGCGCCCGCGTTGGTGCGGAAGTCCCCGCGCGCCGTAAGCGGGATCACCTCGGCGAAAAACTCCGGCGCATGCTCGATGCGCAGCGGCACGCCGCGGCACACGACGAGGGCCGCGATCCGGTGCGTGTAGGGCGCGTATTTTTTCCGGCCGAGCGCATCGGTCGCGTTCATCGGCACCGCGTCGACCCAGCCCGCCGCCACCAGGCGATCGAGCAGCGGCTGCCAGATCGTCGCGATGAACTCGCGCCAGCCGATCGTCTCGGCGAGCGGCATCTTGAGCGCGACGAGATTGGCCGCCGGGACGCCGCGCGCCTCGGCATAGTGCTGCGCGATCCGCAGCGAATCCGGGTCGTCGCTGTTCGCCAGGATCACGACCCGGGCCGCCGCCGGATGCGGCGCGGCCGCCGGCTGCGCGACCAGCGCAGGCGCCCACGCCGCCGCCAGGAGCGCCAGCAGCACCGCGCGCCCCGCGCCGCGACGACTTTTCATCGCGCCAGCCTCCAGCCCAGCGCCGTCGCCGCGAGGCACAGGCCGACCGACAGCGCGATGTGCAGCGCCGCGGTGCCCCACGCGCCTTTCTGCAGCTGGTCGAAGGTCTGCCAGCTGAACGACGAAAACGTCGTGAACCCGCCGCAGACGCCGAGCACCCAGAAATGCTGCGCCCGCGGATCGTCTCCGCCCGCCGCCGCGAACCGCGCCATCAGCACGCCGATCAGCAGCGAGCCCGCCACGTTCACGCCCACGGTGCCCCACGGCAGCCGGCCCGCCGGTATCAGGTATCCGGCGACGGCACGCGCCACCGAGCCCAGCGCGCCGCCGAGCGCCACGAGCAGGAGGGACGAGGGGCTCATGCGACGCAGGCGCCGCCCCGGGTTCGGCGCGGCCGGATTTCCGTCGCTCCCTTCACGGTGCGGCTTTCTTCGCCGCCGCGCCGGTCTGGCGGCGGATCAGGGCCGAGCGGAGATAAGTATCGGGCACGGTGTTGCGCCAGGCGGTGAGCCAGATCGCCGCGAGCATCTGCCCGCCCTCGAGCAGGCGCGCTTCGATGAACTCGCGCGTCTCGGGCGCCACCGTGCCGCCGTCGCCTTGGCCGAGCTTCCCCGCCTTCTCCAAACGGTAGATCGTTTCCATGTGCGCGTGCTGGCGCTGCAGATATCCCACGGTGGCCACGAACATCGGATCGCGCCCGTCGGGGCGCGCCGCGATCCCGATCGGCTCCGCCGGCTGGACGCGGGCGGCGAGCGCCGGGAACCGCAGCCCGGTGCGCGCGATGATGCCGCCGTCGATCCACGCGTGCAGACCCGGCCACGTCGTGTAGCCGCGGGGATTGTCGCCCACCCAGCCGTTGTGGTGCTTCGTCGTGTGCAGGGGCTGCGCGCAGTCGCCGACGTAGTGCCCCATCGTGCCCATGACGTAGAGAATGTTGGCCTGGGCGTTGAGGATTTCGTCGGGCGTGCCCAGTTCCTCGTAGACCTTCAGGTAGGAAAAGCCCGCGCGCAGTTTCGCGTAGGCCTCCGCGATGGCCCACGGCGCGAAGCCCGGCCACTCGCGCGTGCGGTCCGTATTTTTCGCCGGGTCGAAGGGCGCGAAGTTCTTCTCGTGCGCCTTCCGCGCCGCCGCGAACTGCACCACGAAATCGTAGCGGAACGACGGCACCGTCGCCCAATCGAGCCCCGCGTCCGGAATGTATTCCATGTCGCAGTAGTGCTCGAGGCTCGCCGCGTGTTTGAGCGGCAGATCGGGCACGTTGCGCCAGCGGTCGGGTTCGCCGGAGAGAAACGCCACGCGCTCCGCGGCCGCCAGCGCATGCACGAACGCCGGATAGTCCTTCGGCAGCGCCGCGAGCGCGACTTGATGGACGATCCGGTGCCCCTCGTAGTCCCAGGCGCGCGCCCACGGTGCGCAGGCAACGAGAGCCAGGAACACAAGGCGGCGGAGCGGGCGGGCGGAGGAGGTCATGGCGGCGGAGGGGACATCACTCGGACGGGGCCGCGGGAGCGGCGGCGGCGACGCGCCGCAGGGTCGCCGCGTAGTCTGCGATTCCGGCCGCCAACGCAACCGCGAGTTGCTGGCGGTATTCGGGCCGCGCGATCCGCCGGGCCTCGGCGTCGCTCGACAGGAAACCGCACTCGACCAGCACGCTCGGCGCGGCCAGCGGACGCAGCACGCCGAGGTGCATGAGCTTCTTGCCGCGGTCCGGCAGTTTCAGGTCGACGACCAGGCGGCGATGCAGCGCGTGCGCCAGCGCGACGCTCCAGTGGTCGAACCGGTTCACCGGCGACGCCTGCGGCTCGGCGTCGTTGGCCGCGGACGGTCCCCACGCATTGGTCGACCGCTGGGTGCGCGGGGCGAAGGTGTAGACCTCGACGCCGGAGGTCTTGGTGTCGTTGGGCAGCGCGTTGAAGTGGAGGCTCACGAACAGATCCGCCTTCGCGAGATTGGAGATCGTGGCGCGCTGCGGCAGCGCAATGAAGGTGTCGTCGTCGCGCGTGAGCACCACGCGGAAGCCCGCCGCCTCGAGCCGCGCCTTGGTCCGGCGGGCAAGATCGAGCGCGACGGTTTTTTCATTCACGCCGAGCCGCGCGTTGGTTTTCCCGGGATCGTTGCCGCCGTGGCCCGGGTCGAGCACCACGAGTTTCGGCGGCGGCCGCGGGCCGACGCCGGCGCCCGGCCGCAACATAGGCGCGAGGCAGCGTTCGTAGTCGATGCGACTCACATAGAGCTTGCCGTCGGCGTCGGCGGAGGGATCGCCGAGAAAGACGCGCAGGCCGTTGACCTCGATATCCCGGGTGTCGGCCTCGATCTCCGCCCTTCCGCCCGCGCCGGCCAGGACGCCTTTTTTACCGCGCTCGGTCAGCGTGAACGTGAGGCCGAGACGCGCGGCGACATCCGCCAAATTGACGTAGTCGAGGCCGTTGATTTTCCGCGTGGGCACTGCGCTCCGCTCGGGGCCGCTCGCCGCCGGCGGGGCGGCGGGAGCTTGGGCCGGCGTCGACGGAGCCGCCACGGCGGACTTTTCCGCGCCCGGGCGGGTCGGCGGCTGGCGCGCCGCGCCGTCGGCTCCGACGGCGAAACTCAGGCCGGCCCACGCCAGCCCGCTGGTCGCCAATACCCGGAACGCGGCCGCCGAGGGCATGGCGGCACCCGGCTCAGTTGCCCGAACCCGGCGATTCCGAGTCGTCGCCGTCGTCGTGATTCTGCGAGGGATCGTGCTCCGCGCGGTTCTCGTCCGGCTCGTGGAACTTGGGCTTGCGCTTGTTCACCGGGAGCGGCGTGAGCATCACGTGGATGTTGCGGCCGATCAGCTTGGGCTCCGCATCGGGGTGGCCCATGCCGGCGAGGTCGGCGACGGCGCGCTTCATCACACCGAAACCGAGCTCGGTGTGCGCCATTTCGCGGCCGCGGAACTTGAGGCGCATCTTCACCTTGTTGCCGTGGTCGAGAAACTCTTCCGCGTGGCGCAGCTTGGTCTCGTAGTCGTGCTGCTCGATGCGCGCGGTGAACTCGATCTCCTTGATCTTGCTCGCCGTGGACTTCGCGTGGCTGTGCTTCTTCTGCTCCTCGTAGACGTATTTGCCGAAATCCATGATGCGGCAAACCGGCGGCGTCGCGTTGGGCGCCACTTCGACAAGGTCGAGCCCGTTCTCGAGCGCGAGGTTGATGGCCTTGGTCGTGTCGAGGATGCCGAGCTGTTTGCCCTCGGGCGAAATCAGCCGGACCTGGGGGACCTTGATGCGGTGGTTGCGGCGGATAGCCGCGAACGGGTCGACGTTGCGACGCTGGTAGGAACCGGGGCGACCGCCTGCGGCGGAGGGAAACGAGTTGGCCATCAATAAGGGTGTGACTGGTGTCTGGTCGACGGGGCTTCTCGCGCGGAAGCTCCCCGGGAGCAAGGGTTATTTGGCCGCGCCGCCCGGCCGCGGGCCGCGGGAGCCCGCCGCACGGTCAGACACTGAAGCTCTCGCCGCACGAGCAACTCGCCTTGGCGTTCGGATTGGAGAACTTGAAGCCGCCCGCCACGAGCGCGTGCGAATAATCGAGGTGCGTGCCCTTCAGGTAGAGCGCGCTCTTGCTGTCGACCACGACCCGCACCCCGGCAGAACGCACCAAAATGTCGCCGCGTTTCGGCGTCGGCACGAACTTCATCTTGTAACTGAGCCCGTTACAGCCGCCCCCGCTGATCGCGACCCGCAGGTATTCGCCCTGCCCCTCGCGCGCGATCAACGCGGCGACCTTGTTCCCGGCCGAGGCGGTGAGCTGCACAAGCGTCTCCCCGCCTTCGCGCACTCCCTCGGGCAACGCCGGCGGCCCGGCGGCGGTCGGCGCGGCATCCGCGGTCGGAGTCGGGGGAGAAGCATTCACGCCGATCACCAAATTCGCGCGGCGCACCGGCGCAAACCTTTCGGCGACATCGGACCGACTTTCCCGCCGCCGCCACCGCCCCGGAGCGAGAGAGTCGCGGCGCAGTGCTTTGCCTATTTCACTGCGCCGCGACTGGGTTGGGAACAGGGCGCAGCACGAGTGCCACCCCTGGCAAATTCTCAGACGCAACGTTGCGTTTTCTGTGCCGATCGCGCCGCCTTGCCGAGCCCGGGGTGACAAACGGCCCCAGGTCGGTGACGAACGGACCGGCCCCGACAGCGTTCCGTTCCGGCCCGCGTCAACAAGCGGAAATTGTCCGGCGAGGGTAACATCGCCGTTACGGAAATCCCGGCGAGCCCGCGCCCGTTCGGAGCCGCAGCGCCTGGCCGTTCTCGTCGGGCAGGCGGTGCCGCAAGTCCGTCCACTCCCGCCGGCTCGCCCGCACCGGCGCCCGCAGGCCGCGCAAGTGGAGCAGCGGGGCGTCGCCGCCGTCGTCCTCCAGCCGGACGAGGCACTCCAGGTTCACCAGCACCTGCCGGTGCGCACGCGCAAACGGCGGCGACGGCAGCTGGTCCTCCCACGCCTTCAGCGTCTGCCGCACCAGCAGCCGCTCGCCGCCCACCAGGTCGATCTCGGAGTAGTTTTCGCAACTCTGGATCGCGCCGATCTCCGCGAGCGGCAGGAACCGCGCGCCGCTGTCGGTCCGGACGTAGACCGTATCCTCGGCCCGGAGACGCCCCGGCGCCGGCACGGGCGCGGCCCCGCCCCGCTCCCGTCCCCCCGCGCGCTCGAGCGTCTGCGCGAGGCGCTCCGGCTTGATCGGCTTGAGCAGGTAGTCGAGGGCGTTGACCTCGAAGGCCCGCAACGCGTGCTCGTCGTGCGCGGTCACGAACACGACGCCCGCGCCGCGCCGCACCGCCGGCACGAGGTCGAAACCCGTGCCGCCCCGCAGCTGGATGTCGAGAAACACGAGCGTGTAGTCGGGCCGGGCCAGCAGGTCGCGCGCGGCGCGCAGCGTGCCCGCCTCGCCGACGATCTCGACCTGCGGGTGCGCGGCCAGCAGGGCGCGCAGGCCGTCGCGCGCCGGCGGTTCGTCGTCGATGAGCAGGGCTTTGGTCATGGGGAAGGAACGGGAGCGGCCGGCACCGCGGCCGCGAGCGCCGGATCGGCGATCCGCAGGGTCACCGTCACCCAGCCGCCGCGCGCGTCGATCGCGACGTCGTGCCGGTTCGGGTGCTGGCGCTGCAGACGCTGGCGCAGGTTGTTGAGCCCGATGCCGGAGGAGCGGTTGGGCGCCCCGGGCGGATGCTCGACCCATTCGCCGGTGTTCGCGACTTCGAGGACGAGCACGGACGCGCCGCGGCCATCCGTCGCGATCGCCGCCCGCACGCGCACGCGCAGTTCGTCCGGGCTGGTCTGTCCGCCGTATTTCATCGCGTTCTCCACCAGCGGCAGGAGGAGAAACGGCGGCAGCGCCGCCCGCCGGGCCGACTCGTCCGCGCGCACCTCGATGTGCAGGCTGTCGCCCCAGCGCACCTTCTCGATCTCGAAGTAGAGCGAGAGCTTGTCGAACTCGGCGCCGACCGTCGTGTGCTCTTCGCGACGCCGGTCGAGCGCCACGCGGCAGAAATCCGCCAGCCGCAGCACCATGCCGGCCGCCGCCGGCGGCGCGGTGAGCACGAGGCTGTAGATGGAGTTGAGCGCGTTGTAGAGGAAGTGCGGGTTCAGCTGGTAACGCAGCACTTCGAGCCGCGCCTCCTCCTCCGCGAGCCGCGCCGCGGCTTTCTCGTCGAGTTCGAGGCGGTGCAGGCGCGCGAGCTCGACGTTGCTGCGCCGCAGTTCCTCCGTGCGCGCCGCCACCATCGCCTCGAGCTGCTGCGCGCGCCGGCGCAACGCGCGCGTGCGCAGCCGCACCCCGGCCATCAGCCCCGCCCCCGCCGCCGCGCAATACCCGAGCACCGCCCACGAACTCCGCCACCACGGCGCCGTGATGCGCAGCGCCATTTCGAGTTCCGGACTCATCCGCCCCGCCTGGTCCGTCGCCTGCACACGGAAGACGTAGTTGCCCGCGGGCAGGCGCGAGAAATCGCGCCACGCCTCGGCCGACCAGCCGCTCCAGTCGCGCTCGAACCCGTCGAGCTGCGACCGGAACCGCACGACCGGCTTGCCCCGGTGGTCCGCGACGTAGGACGGCGCGGCGAACTCGATCCGCACCGCGCTGTCGCCCGTCGCCAGCGCCAGCGGCTCCGCCGGGGCCTCGCCGCGCCAGAGGATGCGCCCGTCGGTGGCCGTCACGGCGCGCCAACGCACCGCCAGCGCCGGCGCCGCCGGTGCGGTCCAGCCCAGGTCGAGCGACACCAACATCTCCTTGCCCGCCACCCAGAGCGTGCCGCGGTCCTCGCACAGATGCACCGCCGCGAGATCGCGGATCATCGGCGCGCGCAGTTCGTCCGTCCGCCACCGATCCGCGCCGTCCGGCGACACCTTGAGAATCCGCCGGTCTCCCGGCCCCATTCGCAACCAGGTCGTCCCGTCGGGCCGCACCCCGACCGCCTCGGCGCCGCGCACCCCGGGCGCCGCCAATCCCGCGATCCGCGATTCCGGCTCGAAGCGGTCCCTCGCCGCGTCGTAACGCAGCAGCCAGGTCGGGCACGTCGCGGCCACCGTCGCGCCCAACGGGAAAAAGTTGATCCGGCCCGGGCGCAGCGGCGCAGGCACGCCTTGCAACGGGCCGTAGACCGCCACCGGCGCGTCCAACCGCACGCCGCCGCGGAAATCCGCCCGCCAGAGCCGGCCGTCGCGCGTCGCGCCCCACACCTGGCCGTCCCCCTGGTCGAACAACGCCGCCACCCCCGTCTCGATCCCCGCCACGCGACCCGCCGGCTGCCACGCGAGTCCGTGGCGGCGAAACCACCAGACCCCGCGTGCGTCGCCGCCGAGGATCGTGTCGTCCACGCCGCGCACGCCCGTCAGCGTCGTGATCGGCAGGTCGCTCACCGTCCGCGCCCCGCGGCCGCTGTCGACCAGCTCGACCAAACCCGTCGCCGCGGCGAAGACCCGGTCGCCGACAAGCGCCAGCGCCTCGGCCCCGCGGTGCAATCCCTCGGTGAGCGGAAACGACCCCGGCCACTCCGCGTGCCGCGACACGCCCGCCGAGTGCGCGACGATCAGTTCCTCGCGGTGCCGCAGCAGCTGCCGGGGATTCCCCGTCAGCCCCTGCGCGCCCTCGTGGCGCGCGGCGATCGAGCGCAGCTGCACCCGCGCGATCGTGTCGCGCGAGGTCACCCAGAGCCCGCCTTCGGCGTCGGCCGCGAGCTGCACGACGCGCGTGTTGATGATGTTCGGCAGCCGGTCGATCATCCGCTCCACGCGTCCGTCGGGCCGCAACAGCATCCCGCCGGGCCGCGACGTGATCAGCACCATCGACCCGTCGGGCAGAAACGTCCCCGCGATCGCTTCCATCTCCCGGAAAAGCGGCGGCCGCATCGGATACGGGCGCCACGATTTCGTCTCCCCGCGCCAGCGCGCCGGCCCCAGCGCCGTCAGCAGCAGCCAGTCGCCGTCGGCCAACCGGCGCGACGCAAACACCCGGAAGGGACTCGGCCGGTTGGTCGGGATGCGCAGGCTGTCGCGCGCCACGACCGGCGCGAGCCGGCCGTCCGGGTCGAGCCGCACCACTTCGCGCTCCGCGACTTTGCAGTGCAACGCGTCGTCCATCCACCACAGCGCGCCGAACCGCTCGCCCGAACGCCAGGTCTCGGCTTTGCCGTCGGCCCCCAGTCGCCAGATGTGCTGCAACCCCCGCACCCACACGCCCGCCGGCGTCGCCAGCATCTGCTCGCAATTCCCCGCCTCCCCTTCGGGCAGGGGATACAGCACCGTCTCGGCATGGAGCGCGCCGTCCGCCGCGGGCACCAGCCGCGCGAGCTCGTTTTCCGCCGCCACCCAGATCACGCCCGCCGCGTCGGCCGCCAGCGCCTGGACCGCGCCGGCATTGCGCAACGGGATCAGCTGCCAGCGCGCCCCGTCGAACTCCAGCACGCCCTGGCTGTTGCCCACGTAGACGAATCCGGTTTTCGGATGCAGCACCACGCCCGTGCTCCCGGGCCCGCCGCCGAGATCCTCGGGGCGCCACGTCGACACGAACGAGTTGCCGCTCACGCGCGGCGACAATTCCGCCAGCGGCATTGCCTGCGGCCGGAACGACGGGCCGCCGTCCCCCGGGCCGCCCGGCCCCGGCGGCAACGGCTGCGCGCGCGCCGCCGCGCCGACCGCGCACCACGCGGCCAGCGCAAGGATCAGGTGAATCGCTCTCCGGGGCACGCGACCACCAAACAGGCGCATTCGCCGACGCATGTCGAACCGTCTGCGCGCCCCGCCGCCCGCGCCAGCGCCCCGTGACGAGCGGGGCGCGACCGGTGACGAGCGGCCCGGCCCCGCGGCGGCGTCAGCGCGCCGTCGCCCGCAGCAGCTCCACGCTGCGCTGCGGGTTGATCAGGTTGATCCGGCCGTCCGCACTTTTCTCCGCGCCGCGCCGGATCAGGTCGATCACCTGCGCGACCGTGAGTCCCGGCTGCAGCGCGAG
>JBILLY010000454.1:0-4551 GCA_044375835.1 Opitutaceae bacterium | reverse complement strand
TAGGTGTTGCCCAGAATGATCTGCGACCCGATGTCGCGCAGATGCTGCGGCGTGAGGGACTTCACCGTGCCCTGCGTGCCCACCGGCATGAAGATCGGCGTCTCCACGATTCCGTGACGCGTCCGCAGCCGGCCGCGCCGGGCGGCCGTGGCTGTATCCGTTTTCAGGAGCTGGAAGTGTTCGGCCATCGGAGCCGCCTAGCTACCCGCACGCTTGACCCTGCTGTCAACCCGCGAGCTAATCGCCGCCCTTCCGCCGTGCTGCTCGTCATCGACAACTACGACTCGTTCACCTTCAACCTCGTCCAATACTTCGGACAACTGGGAGTGGAGCAACGCGTCTACCGCAACAACGAGATCACCCCCGCGCAGGCCCTCGCGCTCGACCCCGACCGCGTCCTCCTCTCCCCCGGCCCCTGCTCGCCGCGCGAAGCCGGCGTCACCCTCGATATCATCCGCGCCTTCGCCGGCCGGAAACCCATCTTCGGCGTCTGCCTCGGCCACCAGTCCATCGGCCACTACTTCGGCGGCAACGTCGTCCGCGCCGGCCGCCTCATGCACGGCAAGACCTCGCCGATTCTGCACAAGGACACCGACGTCTTCCGCGGCATGCCCCAGGGCTTCGCCGCCACCCGCTACCATTCGCTGCTCGTCGAGCGCGCCACCTTCCCGGCGGAACTCGAGATCACCGCCGAGACCGCCGAGGGCGAGGTCATGGGCCTCCGCCACCGCACGCTCCCCATCTGGGGCGTGCAATTCCACCCGGAATCCATCGCCACCGCGGGCGGCATGAAAATTTTGGAAAACTTTCTCGCCCTCAACTAGTCCTCCCGCGCCATGCGTTGCCCGAAGTGCACCTCCATCGAGGACAAAGTCATCGACTCCCGCATCAGCAAGGAGGGCTCGACCATCCGCCGCCGCCGCGAATGCCTCGAATGCGGCAACCGCTACACCACGACCGAGACGCTCGTCCGCGACGGCGTCGTCGTGATCAAGCGCGACGGCCGCCGCGAGGACTTCGACCGCGAGAAACTCGTCCGCGCCGTCCGCGCCGCCTGCCACAAGCGCCCCGTCGACGCCGAGCAGATCGCCATGCTCGTGGAGGACGTCATGGACGCCCTCGAAGCCCAGTTCGAACGCGAGATCCCCACCCGCGCCATCGGCGAGGGCGTGATGCAGCGCCTCCGCGGCGTCGACCAGGTCGCCTACGTGCGCTTCGCCAGCGTGTATAAGGAATTTCGCGACGTCGCCGAGTTCGTCGACGAGATCAGCACGCTCGAGAAACCGAAAGCCAAGGACGACGCGCCCTGACGCGCCTCGCCCGCCGCTCGCCGGCACCGCGCGCCGATCGCGCCGCCCGCTTTCGGTGTGACCGCCCCGGCACAGCCACGCTCTCCCGTTTCCACCCGCGCCTTTGCCGGACGCCACCATGCCGCCTCGCCCCGCCCGCGCCGCTCCCGACCGCACCGACCTGCGCCGGCTGCACACGATCAACGCCCTCTTCGCCCACGCCACCGGCCAGGACCTCTACCTCGCCGAACAGATCAAGGCCGCGATCACCCTCAGCCTCGCCGACTTCGAGGCGCAGAACGCCGCCAACCCCGAGTTCGCGGAAAAATACGACGCCGCCTTCAACGCCGCCGCCGCCGAACTCCTCGCCCGCCTCTTCGCGCACCAACCGCGCCACGGGTTCTACCACTGGGACGCCTCGCTCACCCTCGCCTCCGCCACCCCGCTCTTCACCCGCGCCGAAATCATGGCCGGCCTGAAGAAGCTCGCGCCCTTCCGCGAGTCCACGCTCCTCGTCACCAACCTCCGCCCCGCCCTCATCCCGCCCGGCCGCCGCGCCACCGGTCGCCGCCAGCGCGACTACGACGAGGCCCTCGCCTTCATCCGCGAACTCGCCGCGTCCCGCACCGTCCGCGGCGCCAATCTGCAGCTGTTGTTCCTGTAACACCGCGCCCGCCGCCCCGCGCCGCCGCCGCCCGCCGCAACTCGCGGTTGCCTGCCGCACCCCGCGCGCTCTCACTGCCCGCCGCTCCGCCATGAAGACCATTTTCCAACGCATCATCGACCGCGAAATCCCCGCCCGGATCGAGCACGAGGACGAGCACTGCATCGTCCTGCACGACATCCAGCCCCAGGCCCCCGTGCACCTGCTCGTGATTCCCAAGAAACTCATCCCGCGCGTGGGCGAAGCCGCGATCTCGGACCAAGCCGTGCTCGGCCACCTCCTCGTCACCGCCGGCGCCATCGCGAAGAAGCTCAACCTCGCCGCCGGCTTCCGCCTCGTCGTCAACAACGGCCCGCACGCGTGCGAATCCGTCCCGCACCTGCACATCCACCTGCTCGCTGGCCGGCAGATGACTTGGCCCCCGGGCTGAACGCGCCGCGCCGGGCGCCGCTTCGCCGCCTTTCGGTCGCGCCACGCGCCGCGCCGTGCCGGCCCTACTCCCGCACCGGCCCCGTCGATTCCCGCACCACCAGCAGCGGCGGGATGGTCTTCACCACCGGCTTCGCCCGGATGGGCTTGTCGATCGCCAGCAAAATCATCTCCGCCGCCGTCGCGATCGTCGCGTCGATGCTCTGGTCGACCGTGGTGACCGTCGGCGACGTCATGTGGCACACGTCCTGGTTGTTGAAACCCGTGATGGAAAAATCCCGCGGCGCCTTCAACCCCGCCTCCTGGAAGCCCCGCATCGCCCCGATCGCGATCTCGTCGTTGAGTCCCAGATAAGCCGTCGGCCGGGCCGCCAATTCGAGGAAACTGCCCGCCAGCTTCCGCCCGTAGTCGAAGTCGTTCTGCCGCTCGTGCAGGTGGTCGAGCACGATGCAGCAGGTCTCGATCTCGAGCCCGCCGCGCCGCAGCGCGGTCTGGATGCCCGTCGTGCGGTCGATGCGGCTCGCCGGCCCCTTGCCCACCGCCAGCAACCCGAACGTCCGGTGCCCCAGCCCGAGCAGGTGCTCCACCACTGCCTCCATCCCCGCCGCGCGGTCCAGCGCCACCGTGTTGGCCGCCTTCAGTCCATGGTGATCGATCACGACATGCGGCGTCCCGTGCGCATTCAGTTCCCCGATCCGCGCTTCGATTTCCTCCCGGTGGAAATGCCCGATGAACACCACCGCCTCCACCCGCAGCGAGAGGAAGTGCCGCACCACCTCCCGCCCCGTGCCGGGCGCAAACACCTCGATCAACGACGAAAAACCCCGCGCCCGCAGCACCCGTTGCAACGTCGCCAGCTTCCGCACCGCCGGCGGCGTCGCCAGGTCCTCCATGCAGATGCCGATCATCGACGTCCGCTTGCCCTTCAGGTGCACCGCGTGCGCATTCGGCGTGAATCCCGTCTCCGCCAGCGCGAGCTGCACCCGGTCGATCGTCTTCTGCTTCAGCCCCGGCTGCCCGTTCAACACCCGCGACACCGTCGTCCGCGCCAATCCCACATGCCGCGCAAAATCCGCCGTCGAGCGCAGCACGGTCGGGGACTTGGATTTGGCGGCGGAAGACACGATCGCGGTGGAAACGACGCCGGGACCTTGGCGTTTCGCCGGCTCGGCTGTCAACGGCCTCGCCGCCGCCGCCATCGCTCTCCGTCCCGCCGGCCGCGTTGACGCGCCTCGCGCTCCGGCCGCGGCCGGCCCGAGCTGCTCCCGGCGCCGCGGAATCCGCCCCGTCGGGCCCGGCGCGCCCTCCGCCCGGCATCTCCCGCCGCCCCTCCGCCACGCCACGCCGGCGATTCCCGCCGCCTCCGCCCTCGCCGCGCGGTCCGGCCCTGCACCTCGCTTCGCACCGCGCGCCGCCCCGCCGCCGTCGGCCCGCCTGCCCGTCAGGCAGATTTTGTTCGCCCGCGCCGGGGACTATCCACTTGACGAGGACACGTGTCCGCCGTCCGTTTTCGCCCTCGCCCCGGCCACCCCGACGCCCCGCCGCGTGCTCCGCCTATCGGCGCTGCGCTCGCTCCCGTTGCCGGCGCGTTCCCCCCCTCGTCCGCCCACCCTTTCACCGACCCAAACCCGCATGAACCCAACCCCCGCCTCCTCCCGCTCCTCCCGCGCCGCCGCGCGCTCGCTGCCCGGCCTGCTCGTGGCCTTCGTCCGCCTCGTTGCCCTCTGCGCCGCCGGTGTCTCCGCCGCCTTCGCCCAAGGCACCGGCACCGTCTCCGGCCGCATCGCCAACGCCGGCACCGGCGCCTACCTCGAAAACGCCGAGGTCCGCCTCGTCGGCACCGACCGCACCGCCACCTCCGTCGCCGGCGGCCACTACGTGCTCACCGGCGTCCCCGCCGGCGAAGTCTCCCTCACCGCGTCCTACCCCGGCTTGGACGCGCAGCCCCAGAAGGTCGCCGTCGTCGCCGGCGGCTCCGCCACCCTAGATTTCAACCTCACCACCGGCCAATACGGCGACGTCCTCAAGCTCACCGCCTTCGTTGTCGGCAGCACCCGCGAGGGCAACGCCAAGGCCATCGTCGACCAGAAGCAGGCGCCCAACATCAAGAACGTCATCGCCGCCGATGCCTTCGGCGCCGTCTCCGAGGACAACGTCGGCGAGTTCCTC
>JBILLY010000249.1:0-6736 GCA_044375835.1 Opitutaceae bacterium | reverse complement strand
CGCGTCCTCACCGCCTTCTTGGCGGCCTACACGGTGATGTATGTCGGCTCCGGCTTCCTCGTGGACCGCTGGGGCGCGCGCGTGGCACTGAGTGTTTTCATCGTGTGGTGGTCGCTCGCCAACATGTCGCACGCACTCGTGGCGGGGGTGTGGTCCCTCGGCGTGCTGCGCTTCCTGCTCGGCTTGGGCGAGTCGGGCAACTTCATGGCGGCGTTCCGCGTGGTGAGCGAGTGGTACCCCGCGAAGGAGCGCGCGCTGGTGCACGGCCTCATCCAGGGTGGCGCGGCCGTCGGCGCGATCATCACGCCGCCGGTCGTCACGTGGATTTACTCGCTCTACGGCTGGCGGCCCGCGTTCGCGATCACGGGCGCGCTCGGGTTCGTGTGGCTGCTGTTCTGGCTCCTGCTCTACCACTCGCCGGACAAGCATCCCCGCATCACCGACGCCGAGCGGGCGCTCGTGCCCGCGGACGTGGCGCCGACAGCCGCGACGAGCAAGGTGTCGTGGCGGCAGCTCGCCCAGTATCCGCAGATGTGGGGCCTGATGGCCGCGCGCTTCGTCTCGGACCCCGTATGGTGGTTCTATCTCTTCTGGTTGCCCAAGTATCTCGTCGAGCAGCGCGGCTTCACAATGGTCGAGATGGGGATGCTCGCGTGGATTCCGTATCTCTCGGCCGACCTCGGCGCGCTTTTCGGCGGATGGCTCAGCGGCCGGCTGGTCGCGCGCGGCCGGCCCGTGCTGTCGTCACGCTTCGCCGTGATGTTGCCGTGCGCCCTGCTCATGCCGGTGTCGCTCGCGATTCACCATGCGCCGTCGCGCACCGCGACCATCGCGCTGATTTGCGTGGTGACCTTCGCGCACATGGCCTGGAAAACGAATCAGAACACGCTCACGAACGATCTCTTTCCCAAGCACCTCATCGGCGCCACGTCAGGCCTGCTCGCCTTCGGCACGGGGCTCGGCGGCACGCTCTTCGTCTGGATGACCGGCCACGTGGTGCAGGGCTTCGGTTACGCTGCCATTTTTGTCATCATGGGTCTGCTGCATCCCGTCTCGTATCTCATCACCCGCCGCTTCGTCCGCCAGCCGATCGCCGCCTAGCGCCATGCGTATCAAATCCGTCCAAGCCATCCCGGTTCGTCTGCCGCGCGACATCGCGCGTTCGCGCGGCACGGCCGGCTCGCCGACCTCGCTCAGCGGCGATGGTGCCTACCGATGGTCCACCGCCTATCCGGTGCTCTACTCGGAAAACTTCGAGACCGCGCTCGTGCGCGTCGAGTTGGCCAACGGCCTCGTGGGCTGGGGCGAGGCGCAGGCCCCGCTCGCGCCGGAAGTCGCGTGCAGCATCGTCACCCACCTGCTGCGTCCGGCGCTCGAGCGCGAGGAGTTCGATGGCACCACGGCACGGATCTCCGCGCTGTGGGACCGTATGTATGCGACGATGCGCGTGCGCGGCCAGAACGGCGGCTTCATGCTCGATGCGATGAGCGGCGTGGATCTCGCGCTCTGGGATCTCGCCGGCAAGATCGCCGGGAAACCCGTCTGCGCGCTGCTGAGCGCCGAGCCGAAGCTCCGCATTCCCGTCTACCTCAGCGGCACCTCCGGCCAAGGCGCGGCGGAACGCGCCGCCTTTGCCGCCCGCTACGCCGACGAGGGCATCTCGATCGTGAAGCTCTACTACGAGAGCGAGTGGCAGGACCTGCTCGCCATCGCGGATCGGCTGCCGGCCGGGATGCGGTTCGCGGTCGATGGCCTCTGGCACCTGCCGCCCGATCGCGCCGTCGCGATGGGTCGTGACCTCGATGCGCGCCACGCCCGCTGGCTGGAGTGCCCGCTGTATCCCGAGGAGGTCGAAGCCCACGCCGCCCTCGCCGCCGCGGTCCGCACGCCGCTCGCGCTCGGCGAAAGCTACCGCAGCCTGCGCGAGCTGCTGCCGTTCTTGCCCAGCGTCGGCGTCCTCCAGCCCGATCTCGGTCGCTGCGGCATCACCGGCTCGCTCCGCATCGCCGCCGCCTTCCCCGGAGAAATCGTCCCGCACCTGAGCATCGCAATGGGCCCGCAGATCGCCGCGGCGCTGCACTTCGCCGCCGCCGCGCAGAACTGTTCGCTCTGCGAGTTCAACCCCCACGTCTTCGACTCCGCGAACAGTTTCCTGCGAACCCCGCTCACCCGCAAAGGCGGCGAGTATCACGTTTCCCAAGCGCCCGGCCTCGGCATCGAGTGGAACGCGCGCTTCGACGAGAACTTCGCGTGAGCGCACCGGCATCCGCATCCACTCGGCGATTCCTCAGCTGCGACTGGGGCACCTCGGCGTTTCGCCTGCGCCTTGTTGAGGGCGCGTCCCGTCGGGTCCTCGCCGCAAGCCGCGGCGAGCAAAGCATCGCGGCCACCTTTGCCGCGTGGAAGACCGCCGGCGGGCAACCCGAGGATCGCTGGAGCTATTTTTCGCGCATCGTCGCGCAGCACATCGCCCGGATCGCCGGTGAAACCGGCGGCACGCTGGCTGGACTCCCGCTGGTGATCTCAGGCATGGCCTCATCGTCGATGGGCATGTGCGAGCTGCCCTACGCCCGGCTGCCGCTGGCGATCGACGGCTCGGGCCTGGCGGTGGAACACGTCGCTGCGCGGGAGGATTTTTCTCATGCGGTCGTCATCATTTCCGGCGTGCGTAGCACCGACGACGTCATGCGGGGCGAAGAAACCCAACTCATCGGCGCCTGCGCGCTCGGCGCGGCCCAACCCGCCGCGCCCGAGCGCCCCCGCGTGTTTGTCTTTCCCGGCACGCATTCAAAGCACGTCGACGTGCGCGGCGCCCACGCAGTCGCCTTCCTGACCTACATGACCGGCGAGTTTTTCGAGCTGCTTTCAGCGAAGAGCGTCCTCGCCAACTCCGTGACGCCCGGCACCGACCTCGGCACGCCGGAAAATCTCGCCGGCTTCGCCGCGGGCGTCCGCGCCGGTGCGGCGGGCAACGTGCTCAACGCCGCGTTCCACGTCCGCACGCGCGCGCTCCTCGAGCAGGCCGCGGCGACGGCGAACTACCACTATCTGAGCGGCGTGCTGATCGGCGCGGAACTGCGGGAGCTCGCCGCCGCGGATGCCCCGATCACGCTCGTCGGCGCCGGCACGCTGCTCGCCGCCTATGAGCACGCGTTTCAGGTGCTGGGCGCGCGCGCGCCGCTCGCCTCGCTCGACGCCGACGACTGCTTGATCGCCGGGCAGCTCACGGTTGCGACGCGGCTCGGACTGCTCTGACACCATGACCATGAAATCGATGATGCCGGATGCTCTCGCCGAGCGCCTTGCCCGCTCGGGGGTCGTGGCCGTCGTGACCGTGGAAAACCCCGACGACGCCGTGCCGATCGCCCGCGCGCTCCTCGACGGCGGCGTGGGCGCGATCGAGCTGACGTTTCGCACCGCCCGCGCCGCCGAGTCGATCCGGCGCATCCGGGCCGAGGTGCCGGAGATTCTCGCCGGCGCCGGCACGCTGCTCACTCGCGCGCACGTGCAAGCGGCGCTCGAGGCCGGCGCGCAGTTCGGCGTGGCGCCCGGCTGCAACCCCGCGACGGTCGCCGCCGCACGCGAGTGCGGGCTACCCTTCGCCCCCGGCGTCATGACGCCGACCGACATCGAGATCGCGCTCGAACACGGCTGCCGCGTGCTGAAATATTTTCCCGCCACGAATCTCGTGGGTCCATCCGCGTTGGAGACGATGGCGGCGCCCTTCGCGCACCTCGGCGTGCGTTTCATTCCACTCGGCGGCATCAACCTCGGCTCGCTCCCGCAGTGGCTCGCCTCGCCCTCGGTGCTTTGTGTGGGCGGCTCCTGGCTGGCCCCGCGCGAGGTCATCCAACGCCAAGACTGGGCCACCCTCCGGCGCAACGCCGAGCTCGCCGCCGAAGTCGCTCGCGCGAGGAAGTAATCCCGCCGCCCACGACCATTCGGCACGCACTCCCCGATCGCTGTGAGAAACGTCCTCCCCTTCGCCCTCGCCCTGCTCTTCACGCCGCTGACGGCACTGCACGCCGCCGAGCCTCCAGCCACCTTCTGCAATCCGCTGCCGATCCCCAACTACCCCGTCGGTTATTACGCCCGCAATGTAACCAATGGCGAACCCGATGCCCGCGAGAGCTGGATTCTCGGTCATCGCGAGCAGTTCCGTGAGCTGGCCGATCCCGTGGTTCTCTGGCACGATGGAAAATGGTATGTCTACCCGTCCGGCGACATGGCGTGGGTCAGTGCGGATCAGGGCGCGACTTGGCAGCATCATCCGCTCAATGTGCGCGAGATCGGCTATCCGCCCGCCATCGTGCGTCATCGTGGGCGGTTCCTGCTCGGCAACAATTCCGCCACACTCTACGCCTCCGCTTCGCCGCTCGGTCCGTTCGAAAAGGTCGGTGACCTCAAGCTCAAGCCCAGTGGCGAAGTGCCGCCGCTCATGGGCAAGATGCTCTTCTCGGATGATGACGGGCGGCTCTACCTCTACTTCGGCGTTTCAGAAAAGGCCGGCATCTGGGGCGTGGAACTCGACGCCGCCGACCCGACGAAACCTCTCACTCCACCAGTGCGGCTGATAGCCTTCAATCCACGGGAGCGCCCCTGGGAGGCCCATGGCGAATGGAACCAAAACTCGAACAAGGGTTGGCTGGAGAGCGCGTGGATGCTGAAGCGCAACGGCCGATACTACCTGACTTACTCCGCCGCAGGCACCCAATACCGCACCTACGCGATGGGTTGCAGCGTGGCATCATCGCCGCTCGGGCCCTTTTCGCCGCAGCAGCACAATCCGATTCTGCGCACCACCGATGGCCTCCTCGCCGGCACGGCCTCCGGCAGCATCGTGGCCGGGCCGGCGAATCAGCTCTGGGCCTTCTACACCATTCGGGCAGGTGTGGTTCACAGCTTCGAGCGCCGCATCGGCATGGATCGCGCGGAGATAAATGCCAGCGGCGAACTCGTCGTTCACGGCGCAACTTCACTCCCGCAGTGGTTGCCGGGAAAAAGGTCGTCGGACGCGAAATCCGCCGACACCGGCTGGCTTCCGATCAACGGCCTCGTGCGCTCGCTCGGCTCCACCTCTGCCCCGAATTTGCCGGGCCGCCTCGCCGTGGACAACGAGATGCGCACGTGGTGGCAGCCAGCCGAAGGCGACGCGCAGCCGACGCTCACCAGCACCTTTGGCGCACCCGCCACCATCCATGCCGTGCGCCTCATCTGGCGCGACATCGGCCTCGACACCAAGAACGGCGTGAAGTCCGGCCCCGTCCGCTACCGCGTGGACCTCGAAACTGCCAAGGATCAGTGGACCGCGATTCTCGACCGCGGCGAAAGCACCGAAGACCTGCTCATCGACTACCGCGAATGCAAGCCCACCACCGGCACGCGTGCTCGGTTGGTCATCCTCGGCTGGCCGAAAGGCATCACCCCCGGCGTCGCCGAGTTCACCGTCTTTGGCAAAACCGTCGTCACCAAATAACCCGCACATGCAACACGCACTCACACTCCTTACCGCGCTCTTGCTCACGCCGCTGGTCACGCTGCGCGCCGCTGAGCCTCCTGCTACCTTCTGCAATCCGCTGCCGACCCCCAATTACCCCGTCGGACCTCACGCCCGCAATGTGACAATTGGCGAACCCGATGCCCGCGAAAGCTGGATTCTCGGGCATCGCGACCAGTTCCGTGAGCAGGCCGACCCGACGGCGCTCTGGCACGAGGGGAAATGGTATCTCTACTCCTCCGTGGGCATGGCCTGGGTCAGTGCTGACAATGGCGCAACGTGGCAGCATCATCCTCTCAATCTTCGGGACCTTGGCTACTCGCGTCCCACAATCGTGCGCCATCGCGGCCGGTTTCTGCTCGGGAACAACTCCGCCACACTCTACGCCTCCGCGTCGCCTTTGGGGCCGTTCGAGAAAATCGGCGATCTGCAGCTCAAGCCCAGTGGAGAAGTGCCGCCGATTATGGGCAAGATGCTCTTCTCGGATGAAGACGGACGGCTTTACCTCTACTTTGGCGTTTCGGCAACGGCTGGCACCTGGGGCGTGGAACTCGACGGCGCCGACCCGACGAAGCCTCTCTCTCCGCCAGTGCGTTTGATTGCCTTCAATCCAAAAGAACGCCCTTGGGAGGCCCACGGCGAATGGAACCAAAATCCGAACAAAGGCTGGTTGGAGACGGCGTGGATGCTGAAGCGCAACGGCCGATACTACCTGACTTACTCCGCCGCTGGCACCCAACATCGCACCTATGCGATGGGCTGCTTTGTCGGCTCATCACCGCTGGGGTCATTTCAGCCACAGAAACGCAATCCCATCCTCCGCACCACCGAAGGACTGCTCACCGGCACGGCCTGTGGCTGCATCGTGGCAGGGCCGGAAAATCAGCTCTGGGCCATCTACACGATCCGCGCAGGTGTGGTCCACAGCTTCGAGCGCCGCATCGGGATGGATCGCGCAGAGATTGACGCCAATGGCGAACTCGTCGTTCACGGCGCGACTTCGTTCCCGCAGTGGTTGCCGGGGAAAATGCCGCCGGGCGCGAAATCCGCCGATACCGGCTGGCTCCCGATCAACGGCCTCGTCCACACGCTCGGCTCCACCACTGCCCCGAACCTCCCAGGCCGCCTCGCCGTCGACAACGAGATGCGCACTTGGTGGCAGCCCGCCGAAGGCGACACGCAGCCGAGGCTCACCAGCACCTTCGGCGCACCCGCCACGATCCACGCCGTGCGCCTCAT
>JBILLY010000248.1:0-6755 GCA_044375835.1 Opitutaceae bacterium | reverse complement strand
GACGGAAATTTCGCGTCAAAAGCAAAACCGTAGCGGGTTTCCCCTTGAAAAAACCACCCCAAATTTCGTGAGTCCCCGCGTGCTGCGCGCGCTGCTCAACTTTCTCCCTCGCCCCCGCTCCGGGTCCGGCCTCCGCCGCGGGCGCTCCGCCCGGTTCGATCGGCCGCAGTTCACGAGCTTCATGGCGCAAAACAACCGCCGCCGCCCGCACCCCGATTTCCACGACGCCGTCCTCCGCAGCCGCAAGCTCGTGAAAAACGTCCTCCGCTTCGCCCTCGTCGGCGGTTGCACCTGGATCGTCCTCGAGAGCGCCCAGGCCCTCTCCATCTTCTGATTCGCCGCGGCTCCGCCGCGCGTTCCGACCGTCCCCGCCGCGCGCACCCGCCCGCGCCGCGCCGCCGCGAAACAACTCGACCGCCCCGGCGCCGCGCGGCATGTCTCGCGCCCATGTTGCCCGGCGCCGTCCGCCTCTTCCCCTGGTCCCGCTGGTTGCCCGCGCTCGTGCCGCTCCTCGGCCTCCTAGGCTGCAGCGCCAGCTCCGCGCCCAAGACCCCCGCCGCCGCCGCCAAGCCGATCTTCACCCCGCCGCCCCAACTCGCCTCCACCCCCTCGGCCCCGACCTCCGGCAAACCCAAGGTCCACCTCGGCATCGACGTGCTCGAGGCCGACGGCTTCGCCGCCGTGAAAGGCAAGCGCCTCGGCCTCCTCACCCACCCCGCCGGCGTCAATCGCCTCGGCGTCAGCACCATCGAGGTCCTGCGCAAAGCCCCCGGCGTCAAACTCGTCGCCCTCTACGCCGCCGAGCACGGCCTCTACGGCGACCTCCCCGCCGAGGCCAAAATCGCCAACTCCGTCGATCCCCGCAGCGGCCTCCCCGTCATTTCCCTCTACCCGCCGAAGCGCCCCACCAAGGCCATGCTCGCCGGGATCGATCTGCTCGTCATCGACCTCCAGGACATCGGCACCCGCAGCTACACCTTTGTTTCCACCATGCGCTGGGCCATGGAGGGCTGTTTCGAACACAACATCGAGGTCGTCGTCCTCGACCGCCCCAATCCCCTCGGCGGTCTCAAGGTCGACGGCCCGCCCCTCGACGCCCAGTGGGCCAAAAACAACTACGTCGGCGCCTTCCGCGTCCCCTACGTCCACGGCCTCACCATCGGCGAACTCGCCAAGATGGCCAAGGAAGCCCCCGGCGTGCTCGAAGTGCCCGACGCCGTGCGCGCCCGCGGCAAGCTCACCGTCATCCCCATGCGCGGCTGGACGCGCGCCATGCGCTGGCCCGAGACCGGCCTCAAGTTCGTCCCCACCTCCGGCCTCGTGCAGGATTTCGACGCCGTCCAAGGCTACCCCATGACGGGCCTCGGCTCGTATTTCGACCTCCGGCCCAAGGTCAATTTCGACACCGGCTTCCGCACCGGCGTCGGCGCCGCCCACCCCTTCCGCGGCCTCTCCCACAAGCACGTCAAATCCGACGTCCTCGAAAAGGAACTCGCCGCCATCCAGCCCTACCTCCCCGGCATCCGTTTCCAGCGTATCAACGCTCCCAGCACGAAGAACGGCCCCGCCGCCACCGGCCTCTACGTCCAGATCGTCGACTACGACGAATGGCGCCCCTGCGAGCTGAATTTCTGGATGATGAAGCTCACCTGCCGACTCTCCCCGAAAAACCCCTTCGCCCCCGCGCCCAACCGCGACTTCAGCGGCTTCCTCCGCCACATGGGCTCCACCGCCTTCCTCAACGAACTCGCCCAAAAAGGTGCCGCCGTCGACGTGATGGCCTGGCTCCGCGTCTGGCGCGAACAAGCCAAGGTCTATCAGGAGCAGACCAAAAAATACTGGCTCTACCGCTAAACCCAACCCGTCTCCCGCGCCTCGACCGTCCTTCCCGATCCCCCGCCCCTTGGTCCTTTAGTCCCTTGGTCCCTTAGTCCCTCCGCCCCTCGACCGTGCCCCGCCCCCCGAAGAAAGTCTCGCAAACCCAGCTCGCCCGCGAACTCGGCATCTCGCAGGCCCTCGTCTCCCTCGTCCTCAACGGCCGCCGCCAGGGCATCAACGCCGAGACCTACGACCGCATCTGGGCCCACGCCGTCAAACGCGGCTACCACCCCAAGGGCATGCGCCTCGCCTCCTCGCCCGCCGCCCAGGCCCGCCAGGTCGGCATCATCCTCCGCGCCCCGCTTCGGCTCAACACGCCCACCCTGTATTTCGGCCACGTGCAGCACGGCCTGCACACCGGCATCGAATCCCGCGAATACACCACCGTCTTCCTCGGCGCCGAGGACCAGCTCGACGCGGAAAAACTCCGCCGCCTCTTCGCCCCCGGCCACGGTTTCGCGGGCCTCGTCCTCGTCGGCGAAGTCTCCCGCACCTTCCTCGACGTCCTTCGCCGCTTCGGCCTGCGCATCGTCGCCGTCTCCGCCCGCTTCCCCGGCCTCTGCCACAGCGTCCTCGGCAACGAACCCCAGGCCCTCGAGTCCCTCGTCGAACACCTCCACGCCCACGGTCACCGCCGCTTCGGCTGGCTCGGCGGCAACATCGGCCTCGGCCGCCACGAGTCCCGCCTCCAGGCCCTCGAAGCCGCCCTCCGCCGCCTCGGCCTCGCCCTCGATCCCCGCTACGCCGTCAAACTCAAGGAAGGCGACCGCATCGACGGCGCCGACGCCGTGCGCACCCTGTTCCCGCTCGCCCGGCGCAAGGATTTCCCCACCGCCTTCATCGCCTACAACACCCTCATGGCCTCCGGCGCCGTCCGCGAGTTCCAGCGCGAGGGCTGGGCCGTCCCCGCCCGCGTCAGCGTCGCCAGCGCCGACTTCTCCCCCGTCGCCACCGACAGCACGCCCCGCATCACCGCCGCCGGCTCCAACCCGGAAAAGCTCGGCGAAGCCGCCGCCCGCCTCGTGCTCGACCCCGCCGCCACCCAGGACGACAGCTTCGCCGACCTCATGCTCCCCGCGCAGCTCTTCATCGGCGACACCACCGGCCCCGCCCCCTAGGCTCCGGCGACCGGCAAATATCGTGGCATGCCCTCCCGCGCTCCTTGCCGGCGTAACCCTGCCAAGGCGAGCCGGGGCTCCTGGCCTTTGTAGCCATGCTCGTGAGAGCAGGGACCGACGGAGGAATGAGCGGCAAGCGCCCCCTCTCACCGGCGGACCACGCCGAGCCGCCCGACGTCACACTCTGATGGATCGCCGTCCTGACCCAAACTAGCGGAACCACCCGCTCCCCGCCCCGGCCTCCGCCCGCTCCCTACCGCCCCCCGCTCACCGCGCCCCCCGCGTGTCCGCCCGGGCCGCACTTTCCCCTTGCCGTCTGATAATTATTAAAACCCACTCGCCCACCGCCCCGGCGCCGTCGCCTGCCCCACCCTCCGCCCAATGACCCCCTACGACTACGCCGTCCTTGTCTTCTACTTCGGCTACATGCTGGCGATCAGCTGGGTCTTCCGGAAATTCGTCACCAACGTCTCCGACTACTTCCGCGGCGGCGGCAAAGCCGTCTGGTGGATGGTCGGCGGCTCCGCCTTCATGGCCGCCTTCAGCGCCTGGACCTTCACCGGCGCCGCCAGCAAGGCCTACAGCGACGGCTGGCCCGTCGTCGCCATCTACGTCGCCAACGCCGTCGGCTTCGTCCTCAACGCTCTCTGGTTCGCCCCCCGCTTCCGCCAACTCCGCGTCGTCACCGCCGTCGAGGCCATCCGCCTCCGCTTCGGCGCCGGCAGCGAGCAGTTCATGATGTGGCTCCAGATTCCGCTCAGCACGCTCCAGGCCGCCATCCACCTCAACGCCCTCGGCGTCTTCTTCGCCGCCATCTTCGGCCTCGACCTCACTTGGACCCTCGTCGTCACCGGCGCCGTCGTCGTCTTCATGACCCTCGTCGGCGGCAGTTGGGCCGTCCTCGCCGCCGATTTCATCCAGGTCCTCATTCTGATGCCGGTCTGCGCCGCCGTCACCGTCCTCGCCCTGCTGCGCCTCGGCGGGTGGGATGGCTTCGTCGCCGGCCTCCCCGGCTCCCACCTCCAGCTCGGCCAGATCTTCACCAAGGAATTCCTCGGCCTCTGGTGCGCCGCGATGCTGCTGAAACAGTTCACGAGCACCAACAACCTCTTCGAGTCCGGCCGCTACCTCAGCGTCAAAGACGGCCGCCACGCCCGCTGGGCCGGCTACCTCGGCGCCGTTCTCTTCCTCGTCGGCATCGTCATCTGGTTCCTCCCGCCCATGGCCGCCCGCGCCCTCGGCCTCGATCTGCGCGCCATTTTCCCCACCCTCAAGAGCCCCGACGAAGCCTCCTTCATCGCCATCTCCCAGGTCGTCATGCCCGTCGGCATGCTCGGCCTCCTCGTCAGCGGCATCTTCGCCGCCACCATGTCCGGCATGGACTCCGGCCTGAACAAGAACGCCGGCTTCTTCGTCCGCAATTTCTACGTCCCCTTCCTCGCCCCCGCCGCCACCGAGGACCGCCAGCTCCGCTGCGCGCGCCTCGTCACCCTCGTGCTCGGCGTCGCCGTCATCGTCATCGCCGTCCGCATGGCCGAGATGAAGGAGCTCGGCCTCTTCCTCCTCATGCAGCGCGTCAGCATCCTCGTCGCCGTCCCCATCGCCGTCCCGCTCGTGCTCGGCCTCCTCGTCCGCCAGACCCCGCCCTGGTCCGCCTGGAGCACCGTGCTCGTCGGCTTCTTCGCCTCCATTTTCATCGGCGACACCTTCTCCCCGGAGTGGGGCGCGCGCCTCTTCGGCTACACCGCCCCCCTCGACGCCGCCGCCCGAGAATACTGGATCCAGAGCTTCCAGTTCTTCGCCAACATCATCCTCGCCTCCGCCTGGTTCCTCGGCACGAAACTCTTCTGGTCCCGCAGCTCGGCCGCCCACCGCACCCAAGTCGGCGAGTTCTTCGCCCGCATGGACCGCGCCGTCGACTTCGACCGCGAGGAAGGCGCCGGCGCCGCCAACGACGATCGCCAGGCCTCCGCCGTCGGCTGGCTCTCCGTCGCCTACGGCGCCTTCGTCTGCCTGCTCGCCTTCATCCCCAACGCCCTCGTCGGCCGACTCGCCTTCCTCGGCTGCGGCCTCGTCGTCCTCGCCATCGGCGCCGCCCTCCTCGCGTCCGCCCGCTCCTCCCGTCCCTCGCCATGAAAACCCCCACCTCGCTTGCCCCCCTCGGCACCGCCGTTGCCCTCGCCTGCGCCGCGGCCGCCTTCGCGCAACCCGCCGCCGCCCCCCGGCCCGCCGCCGGCACCGCCGCCCCTGCCGACGATGTCGTCACGCTCGCGGAATTCTCCGTCAGCGCCAGCCCCACCAGCGAATACCTCGCCGCCGAGTCGGTCACCGGCACCCGCGTCGCGACCAAGATCCGCGACCTGCCGTTCAGCGTCGCCACCGTCACCGGCGATTTTCTCGACGACTTCGCCGCCTTCGAATTCCGCGACCAGTTCGGCTACACCTCCAGCGTCTCCGTCTGGGAAACTCTTTCCACCGGCTACTCCCTCCGCGGCTTCGACGCCGACGTCCAGCTGCGCAACGGCTTCCGCCGCATCGGCCTCATCGACAAGGTCAACGTCGAGCGCGCCGAGATCATCAAGGGCCCCGCCGCCTCCATCTACGGCACCGTCCTCCCCGGCGGCACGATCAACGTCATCACCAAAAAACCGCGCACCAAGTCCCAGCACCGCGCCGCCGTCAGCGCCGGCAGCCACGACCTCTTCCGCGCCCAAGCCTCCTCCACCGGCCCCGCCGCCGGCTCCGACCGCGTCTTCTACCGCGTCGACGCCGCCTACGACACCAGCGACTACGCCATCGCCTACAAACACCGCGAGACGCGCACCGTCTCCACCCAGGTGCTCTGGAAACCCGCCGCGGCCACCAGCCTCCTCGCCGAATTCGAATGGCTGAAACGCAACGAGGGCTCGATCTCCAGCGCCATCGTGCCGTTCCGCGTCCAACCCGGCACCCTCGACCCCTACCGGCAGCAGCCCGCCGCCGGCACCGCCCGCACCTACACCCGCTACGTCGGCATCGCCACCGAGGTCTTCGACTTCAACACCCAGGGGCCGCTCAACTTCTCCAACCGCTACGTCTACAATCTCACCCTCACCCTCGAGCACCGCCTCAATTCCACCTTCTCCCTCCGCTCCGGCGCCAACTGGTTCGAGCGCGGCCTCACCCGCCAGGAGGTCGGCGGCCGCGACCAGTTCAACCCGATCACCCGCACCGTGCAGCGCGGCACCCCGCGGCTCCGCCCCTTCCCCGAAGGCGGCGCCAGCTGGCAGACCGACCTCCTCGCCTCCTGGCGCACCGGCGGCATCCAGCACCGCACCCTCCTGACCGTCGACTACCAGCGCCAGACCGAGAAACCCGAGCGCTCCGATCTCTCCAACTTCGCCGCCGGAATGCCCGCCGCCGTCCAGACCGGCCTCCGTATCGACGCCCCCGACTACACCTTCGTCCCCCGCGCCGCCAACCCCGCCCTCTACACCCTCTCGCAGAAGGAAAACAACTCCATCGACCTCTACGGCGTTTTCCTCAGCGAGCGCGCCACGTTCTTCGACGGCCGCGCCAACCTCCTCGTCGGCGGCCGCTACGACTACATCGACAACCACAGCAAGGACCTCCTCGCCGGCCTCGCCTCCGAGCGGCAGGAGGGCGAGGTCAGCCACCAGCTCGGCGCCAACTACCGCCTGCACCGCTCCGTCACCGCCTTCGCCAACGTCAGCCGGTCCTTCGTGCCGCAGTTCCGCATCGGCCGCGACGCCGCCGGCC
>JBILLY010000247.1:0-6769 GCA_044375835.1 Opitutaceae bacterium | reverse complement strand
GGATTCGCGCGGCCGGCGACGCCGCCGACGGTGCAGCTGGTGCAGAAGGACCTCACCTTCACGCCCTCGCTGCTGCCGGTGCAGGTGGGGACGCGGGTGGAGTTTCCCAACCTCGACGACACCTACCACAACATCTTCTCGTTCTCGCCGGCGAAGCGCTTCGACCTCGGGCGCTACCGGGCGGAGGAGCGGCCGATCCCGTCGCAGCTTTTCGACACGCCCGGACTCGTGACGCTGCGCTGCGACATCCACGAGCACATGCGCGCGCTGATCCTCGTGCTTGAGACCCCGCATTTCGCGATCACGGACGCGCAGGGCAATTTCCGGCTCGCGGGCCTGCCGGCGGGGAAGTTCACGCTGAAAGCCTGGGTCGACAGCCGCACCACGCACGCGCGGCCGGTGGAGCTCGGGGCGGACGGCGTGCTGCGGGCGGATTTCCCGTGACGACGGCCGACGCAGCGCAGGGTGGGCGGGCGGCGGGTTTCCGCACGCGGGTGTTCGTGGCGATCATGCTGGTGGTGACGGCGGTGACGCTGGCGGCGCTGGCGCTGGCGCAGCGGCGGCTGGAGGCGGAGGTGGAGACGGAGCTGGAGCGGACCTTCGAGGCGGAGCTGGCGGTGCTGCGGCGGGCGCACGACATGCGGCGCGCGGCCCTGCTCGAGCGCTGCCGCGCGCTGGTGCGGCGCCAGCGCATCCGGGCGGCGCTGGAGGACGACGCGCTCGACCTGCTGTATCCGAACGCCGCGGACGAGCTGCGCGACGTGCTGGGCGGCCCGGGGGACCCGGCGGGCCCGGCGCTGCGCGCGCGGTTCTACCGGTTTCTCGATCACCGCGGCGCCGTGATCCCTCCGTCCGATCCGCGCGTGGTCGGCCAGCTCGGGGCGGAGCAGGAGGCGCGGCTCGCGCTGGGGCGGCTGCCCGACGAGCCGCAGATCGGCTACCTCGCGTTCGGGCCGGGCGGGATCGGCGCGCTGACGATGGTGATGGCGATGCCGATCGTCGCGAGCGAGACGACGGAGCCGATCGGCGCGCTGGTGCTCGGATTCCGCGCGATGGAGCCCCGCGCCGCCGGGGAGCGCAAAGACATCAAACGCGGCTTCTGGCACGAAGGCCGGTTCTACGCGGAGGAGCTTTCGGACGCGGCGGCGGCGGCGGTGAGCGCGCAGTTGGCGGGAGACGGCCTGGCCCGGGCGGCGCAGGATCCGGTGCGGGTGACGCTGGACGGCGTGCCGCACCTGATTTTCGCCAAAGTGCTCAACCCCGGTTCGCTTTACCCGCCGACGCACGAGCTGTGCGTGTTTCCGCTGACGGAGCTGCACGCGCGGCAGCGGCAGCTGCGCTGGCAGGTGCTCGGCGCGGGCGTGCTGCTGCTCGGCGTGGCCTTCGGCGCGAGCCGCTTCGCCTCGGCGCGGTTGTCGGCCCCGGTCGAGAAGCTCGCGGTCGACTCGGAACGCTCGGCGCGGTTTTCGGCGGACGCATCGCACCAGCTGAAGACGCCGGTGACGGTGCTGAGGGCCGGGCTCGAGGAACTGCTGGCGCGCGACAACCTGACGCCCGACGAGTGCCGGGAGATCTCGGCGCTGATCCACCAGACCTACCGGCTCTCGAGTCTGGTGGACGATCTGTTGCTCCTCTCGCGGATGGACGCGGGCCGGCTGACGCTGAAGCCCGGGGCGGTCGATCTCGGGGCGCTGATCGCGGCGTCGCTCGACGACCTGAGTGCCTTGCCCGACGAACTCGGGCTGGACGTGGAGGCCGCGGTGCCGCCGGGGCTCACCATCGCCGGGGACAAGCGCTACACGGCGATCATTTTGCAGAACCTGCTCGAGAACGCGCGGAAGTATAACCGCCGGGGCGGGAAGATCCGGATCGCGGCGGCGACGGAAGGCGAGACGGTATGGCTGCGGGTGGCCAACGACGGGACGCCGATCGCGCCGGCCGCGCAGTCGCACATTTTCGAGCGTTTCCACCGCGGGGCGATGGGCGAGAATGTGCCCGGCTACGGACTCGGGCTGAACCTGGCGCGCGAGCTGGCGCGCCTGCACGGCGGCGACCTGCGGCTGCGCCGTTCGGACGAGACGGGCACGGAATTCGAGGTGATCTTTCGCCGGGACCCTGCCAACGTGCCCGGCGTCGTCGCGTCATGAAACCGACCCTGTTGCTCCCGGTGCTGTTGGCGGCCGCCCTGGCGGGGCCGCTGCGCGCGGCCGACGAGTTCTTCGACCGGCTGGGCGACGTGCTGACGTTTTCGGCGCCGGACGCGCGGATGCGCGCGCGGTTCAGCGGCACGCTGGAGCTCGAGGGCTACCGCACGCAGACGCCGGCGCCGGGTCTCGTCGACACGGCGGACGGCACGCTGCTGGAGCGGCGATTGACGCTGTTTCTCGACGCGCAGTTCGGGCCGCGCGTCTACGTGTTTGCGCAGGTGCGGGCGGACCATGGCTTCGATCCGTCGGAGCGGGAGACGGAAGTGCGGCTCGACGAATACGCGCTGCGCGTGCGGCCGTGGGGCCGGGCGGGGCTCAATTTGCAGTTCGGGCGCTTCGCCACGGTGGTGGGCAACTGGGCCTCGCGCCACGGGGCCTGGACGAATGCCTTTGTCACGGCGCCGCTGCCCTACGAGCACCTGACGGGCATCTGGGACACGGAGCCGATCGACAGTCTGCCGTTGCTGCTGCGCTGGTCGCACGTGCGGCCCGGGTTGTCGGCCGCGCGCCGGGCGATCGAGAAATCGCTGCGGCTGCCGATCGTGTGGGGGCCGGGCTATGCGGAAGGCGCGGCGCTCTCGGGCGAAACGGGGCGTTGGCGCTACGCGGCGGAGGCGAAGTTCGGCTCGCTCTCGTCGCGGCCCGAGGCGTGGCGCCACGCGCGCGAGCAGCGGCACCATCCGACGGTGAGCGCGCGGCTGGCCTACCGCCCGAGCCCGATGTGGCAGGCAGGCGTTTCGGCGAGCGCGGGCTCGTATCTGCGCCAGCAGGCGGAGGAAGAGTTGCCGCGCGGCGTCGGGCGGGCGGCCTACCGGCAGACGGTGGTGGCGGGCGACGTGGCGGTGGCGTGGCACCATTGGCAGCTTTGGGCGGAGGTCTACGCGTCGCGCTTCGCGATCCCGCGCGTGGGCAACGCCGACACGGCGGCCTACTACGTGGAGGCGAAATACAAGTTCACGCCGCAGCTCTTCGGCGCGGTGCGCTGGAACCAGCAGGTGTTTGCCCGGATGGGCGCGGGCGCGGCGGCGGTGCCCTGGGGCCACGACGTGTGGCGCGTCGACGTCGCGCCCGGTTACCGCTTCACGCCGCACACGCAGCTCAAGCTGCAATACAGCCTGCAGCACGGCGACAGCGGCGCGCGGGACACGACGCGCCTGCTCGCGGCGCAGGCGGTGGTGCGATTCTGAGGCCCGGCGGCCGGGCGGTTGAGCGTGGAGGGGCTGGGGGTTGAGCGCCGCGGGCGGGCGCCGCTCCGGAGGCGGTAACGTCGCGGTTACGCTTGCGGTCTTCCGCTGTAACTTTTCATCCCTAGATGGGTCCGTCCCTTGCGGATTTTTCACCAGCCCACATGACTTTCGCCATGCCGTTTTCCGCCGCGTTTCTCCGTGTCCTGCCTTGGATCAATCTGCCGGCCGTGGTGCTGGTGATGTTGCTGCAACGCACTCCGCTGCTGCGACTGTTGACCGGCGGCGCACACCAGGTGCTGCAAAGCCGCGGCGGGGAGGTGCTGAAGGCGGTGTTCACGTTGGCGGGGCTCGGGGCGATCCACGGGCGGGCGGGCGCGACGACCTTCCGCGTGACGCCGTCGAACCCGCTCAACGGCACGGTCGGCACGCCGCTGCAGTTGACCTTCACCTACACGGGCACGCCGAGCGCGCCGCAGTTTTACAACGTGCAGGGGACGCTGCCGCCGGGGCTGAGCTTCATCCCGGCGTTGAGCGGCGGGGTGGTGCGCTCGGGCACGCCGGTGATCTCGGGCACGCCGACCGCGGCGGGATCCTTCGCGGTGCGCGTGCAGGGCGTGGGGGTGGGAGGGCAGGGGCAGTTCGAGACGATCAACTTCACCATCTCGGGCGGCGTGACCACGGTCGCGCCCACGATCACGGCGCAGCCGCAGGCGACGACGGTGACGGCGGGCGGCTCGGCGACGTTCAACGTGACCGCGACCGGCACGCCGGCGCCCAGCTACCAATGGCGGAAAGACGGCACGGCGCTCAGCGGCGCCACCGCGAATCGGCTGACGCTGAACAACGTGCAGGCCGGCGACGCGGGCGCCTACTCCGTCGTGGTGACGAACTCGGCGGGGTCGGTCACGAGCGGCGCGGCGACGCTCACCGTGACGCCCGCCACGCCGACATTTGCGCCGGCGATCGTGGCGCAGCCGATCTCGGTCAACGTCGTGGCCGGAAGTTCGGCGGCGCTCACGGTGGTGGCCACGGGCACGCCGGCGCCCGACTACCAATGGCGGCGGAACGATGTGCCGATCACCGGGGCGACCCGCGAGACGCTGCTGATCGGGAGCGTAGCGGCGGGCAACGAAGGCACCTATACCGTCACCGTGAGCAACGCGGCCGGTTTCGTGAACAGCAGCGCGGCGACGCTCTCGGTGGGCGCCGGGGCGAGCCGGTTGGCCAACCTCTCCGTGCGGACGAATCTCGCGGCCTCGCAGCTGTTGATCGTGGGCTTCGCGACCAACGGGGCCAAGGACGTGCTGCTGCGCGGCATCGGGCCGACGCTCGCGGCTTTCGGCGTGGGCGGAGTGTTGGCCGATCCGCGGCTCGCGGTGTTTTCCGGCGCGACGCAGGAGGTGGCGAACGACAATTGGCCGGCGTCGCTCGCGGGCGTGTTTTCCTCGCTGGGCGCGTTTGCGCTGACCGACGGGAGTCTGGACGCGGCGTTGCGGCTCAACGTCGCCGGCTCGCGCACCGCGCAGGTCAGCGGCCCGGCGGGCAGCGGCGGCGTGGTCCTGGTGGAAGTCTACGACGCGGTGGCGAGCACGCAGCCGCGCCTCGTGAATGTGTCGGCGCGCAGCCAGGTCGGCACGGGCGACAACATTTTGATCGCGGGCTTCGTGGTGGACGGTTCGGTGGCCAAGACGCTGCTGATCCGCGCGGTGGGGCCGACGTTGGCGGGCTTCGGCGTGGGCGGCGCGCTCACGGATCCCAAGCTCGAGATTTTCCAAGGCCAGACGAAGAAGGTGGAGAACGACAACTGGTCGACGGTTGCGGAGGCGACGGCGGCGGCGGTCGGAGCCTTCGCCCTCGGGGCGGGTTCCCGGGACGCGGCGTTGCTCGTGACTTTGCCGCCCGGCCAATACTCCGCCCAAGTGTCCGGCGTGGCCGGCGGGACGGGCGAGGCGCTGGTGGAGGTTTACGAAGTCCCGTAGCCGGCGCGCGGGGCGCGCCGGCAGGAGGGCAAGGTCCAAGGGACAAGTGACAGGATCGAGCCGCCGAATGGGGCGCGGAGCGGGACGGCGGGGGGAGCCGCGGGACGAGAGTTCCGCGGAATTTCCGAAGGCAAACAAACTGGTTGGCGGCGCAGAGTAGCGCGGGCCAAGCTCGGCGGCGCATGTCCTCCGTTCGCCTCTTCCTTGTCGTTTTTGTCTCGGCCCTCGCCGGTGTCGCGCGGGCGCAAAACACGGTGCCGACCGTGGCCAAGTCGTTCGCCGCGCAGACCCTGAACACAGGGGCGGGGACCGTGTCGCTCGACCTCCGGGAGTATTTCATCGTGCCCGGCGTGACGGGGCAGGTGGTGCAGTTCGACACGGTGTCGGGCCGGTTCAACGTGGAGATGCTCGCGAACGCGGCGCCGCGCCACGCGGCCAATTTTCTCACGTATGTGGCGGCGGGGGACTATGCGAACACGTTCTTCCACCGTGCGGCCGCGTTGGACGGCAGCGCGGTGTCGATCATCCAGGGCGGCGGCTACCGCTCCAGCGGCGGCACCAATGTCGACCCGGTCGCCAAACGGGCGGCGGTGGCGCTCGAATACAATCTGCCCAACGCGCGCGGCACGCTGGCGGCGGCACGCACCAGCGACGTGAACAGCGCGACGAGCGAGTGGTATTTCAACACGCGCGACAACTCGACGATCCTCGGGCCGGGCAACGGCGGCGGGTATTCCGTGTTCGGCCGGGTGATCGGGTCGGGCATGACGGTGGTCGACGCGATCGCGGCGCTGCCGCGGCTCAACGCGGGCTCGCCGTTCACCGAGCTGCCGGTGCGGAACTTCACCGGTTCCCTCGGGGAGGCCAATCTGGTGATCGTGCGCTCGATCGCGACGGCGACGATCTATCCGACGGGCAGCGGCGCGGCGGTGCTGGCGTTCACGGCGACGAGTTCGGACGCGGCGGTGGTGACGGCGCGGGTCAGCGGCACGGGCCTGGCGCTGACGCCGGTGGGCAACGGCAGCGCGATCGTGACGGTGCGCGCGACGGACACCAACGGCGGGACGGCGACGGGCGCGATCGAGGTGGCGGTCACGGGCGGCACGGTGGACACGGCGCCCAGTTTCACGGTGCAGCCGATTGCGGTCACGGTGGCGGCGGGGAGCAGCGCGGCGTTGACGGCGGCGGCGACGGGCCGGCCGGCGCCGACGTATCAATGGCGCAAGGACGGGGCGGCGGTCGCCGGGGCGACGGGCGAAACGCTGCTGCTGGCGGGCGTGACGGCGGCGCAGGCCGGGCGCTACACGGCGACGGCGACGAACGCGCTGGGCAGCGAGACGAGCGCGGCGGCGGAACTGACGGTGGGAGCCGGGGTCGGCCGGCTCGCCAATCTCTC
>JBILLY010000246.1:0-6793 GCA_044375835.1 Opitutaceae bacterium | reverse complement strand
ACGCCCTGGTAGTTGTCGCGCAGCTTGAAATTGACCACGCCGCCGACCGCGTCGGCACCGTAGATCGACGAAGCGCCCACGGGCACCATCTCGACCTTTTCGAGTGCCGCCGACGGGATGAAACTGATATCGACGAAATTGCCGTCGCCTTGAGCCGCGATGCGGTGGCCGTTCAGCAGGGTCAATGTTCGTTGGGGACCAAAGCCTCGCAAAGAAACCGCGCTCCCACCGAAGAAAGCCCCCAGCACGCGGCCCTCGTCCGAGGCCGCACCGCCGCCGGTATTCTGCGGCAGCTGCCGCAGGAATTCCGAGAGACTCGGGGCGCCACTCAGCTCGATGTCCTCCTGACTGAACGTGAAGAGAGGCGCGGCGACGGGGGCGATGGCGCGGATCGAAGTTCCCGTGACCACGAAATTCTCGAGCTGGATCGAGGGCGCGCCGGCAGCGGACGGAGCGAGCGCCGTGGGGTTAGGCCGCAGGGGGGCGGTCTGGGCCTGCGCCGCGAACGGCGCGAACGAGAGAAATGCCAGCAGGGCTGGGTTTGTTTTCATGTGGAATTGCTTGGGGCAGGTGAAGAGGCGGGGCGCTCAGGCGCGCATGGTTTCGAGGTAGAGTTTCTCGAGGTCGGTGTGGCTGAGTTCGGCGGCGGTGAGCTCGTGGGCGAGCTGGCCGTGGCGCATGATGCCGACGCGGGTGGCATCCTCCCTGGCGCGGAAAAGGTCATGCGTGGCCATGAGGATCGCGACGCCGCGCTCGCGCAGTTTGCGCAGCAGCTGGCTGAACTCGTGGCTGGCGCTCGGGTCGAGGCCGCTCGTGGGCTCGTCGAGGAGGAGGGCCTTTGCCTGTTTCGCGAGCGCGATGGCGATACCGACTTTCTGGCGCATGCCCTTCGAGTAGCCGCTTACGCGTTGGTCGTGGGCGGCGGTTTGCAAGCCGGCGTCGGCGAGGAAGCGGCGCAGTTCGGCGTCGGCGTAGCGGTGGCCGGCGAGTTCGGAGAAGTAGGCGAGGTTCTCGACGCCGCTGAAGTAGCCGTAGAGGTTTACCTGCTCAGGGATGTAGGCGAGGCGGCGCTTGGTTTCGAGCGGCTGCGCGACGACGTCGAGACCATCGATGAGAGCGCGGCCGGAGTCGGGCGTGAGGAAACCGAGGAGGCAGTTGATGGTGGTGGTCTTGCCGGCGCCGTTGGGGCCGAGCAGGGCGAAGAGTTCGCCGGGGGCGATGGTGAGCGTGAGGTTGTCGACGGCGGGCGCGGGCGCGCCGGGGAAACGTTTGGTGAGGGACTCGATGGTGAGCATGCGGAAGGGAGGAGTTGAGAGCTGGCGTTGAGGGCTGAGAGTTGAGTGCTGGAGAGGCCGATCAGCGGACGGAGCGGAAGAGGGAAACGCCCATGGCGAGCGCGGCGGTGATGAGGCCGGTGAGGGCGGGCCACGCGTCGCTTAGGCGAGTGGCGAACGGTAGGTCGAGCACGGGAGGGACCGGCGTGCGGTCGTAGTCGGCGAGGGTCAGCGGGGTCATGCTCGCGAGCTTCGAGCCGAAGACGGCGCGCATCTGCGCCTGAAACTCGCGCGCGCGGTCCGGTAGCACGCTGCGTTGCAGGGGCGTGACGCCGGCGAGCTGTTCGGTGGCAAGACGGAAGCCGAGCGTGGGCGACAGCCACGAGAGGGCGCGCCACCATTGGGCTTGCGCGGCGCGTTCGCGGGCGACTTTGGCTAGCGTCGGCGCGAGGGCGGCGTCGGCGGCGAGGGTGCGCGGGTAGAGGTTCTGCACGAAATACGTGTCGAATTCGTTGAGCGCGGCCTGCGGGCGGTCGGCGGGATTCGCGGCGTAGTAGGCGTCGCGGAGTTCGTCGGCGCGCTTGAAGAGATCGGTTTCGATGGCGCGCACTTCGAGGAGGAATTCGCGGCGGTCCGGGGGAGGCGCGATGGATTGCACGAGGGCGTCGATGCCGGACGGGATCAACAGGACCGACGCCAGCCACGCGGCGGCGAGCAGGACGGCGTTGGCGGCGGACGAGCGGTCGCGGAAATTCAACGCGGCGGCGAGCAGTTGCCAGAACAGCAGGTAGATCGCGGCGAAGCCCAGCCACAGCGAAACCTCGCCCACGGTCGAGAGCAGCGAGCGGGAGGGCGCGTGGCTGAACGCCGTTGCCAGGGTGGTCGCGAGGACGAGTGGCAACCAGACCGCGGCGAAATGAACCGCGAGGCGCGAGATCACGATGTGCCTCAGGGACGTGGGCTGGCTGGCAAGGAGCGGCCAGATCTTGGCGTCGCGCTCGCGGGCAAGCACGTCGAACGACAGCGCCAGCACGAAGAGCGGGAGCAAAACGCTGACGACAAACGCGAGGTCGAGAGGGCCGGCGAGGCGGTTGGCCGGATTCTCGATGCTCTGCGCCGGCGAGAGCAGTTTGGTGATCATGCCGGAGCGCACGATCACCGGGGCAAGATCGCCGGAACCGGCGGAAACGGCGGAGAGCGGAGCAGGCGTGAGCACGACGGGGCGTTCGCCGCTGCGCCCCATCACGGCGCTGGTCGGGCTGCGGGGATCGGAATAGGCGCCGGGCTGCGCGCGGCCCGCTTCGATTTCCGCGAGGAGCGATCGCTTGGTCGCCCACGCGCCGTGGTCGGCGGCGATGGCCGCGGCGATCTCGGCGTGGCGACCGCTCGCGTCGCGCCAACCTTGGAAGGCGGCGAGGCCGACGAGCAGGCACCAGAGCGCGACCAACGCGAGGCCCGTGCGCTCGGCGATGAGGCGACGAAACTCCCAACGCGCGAGGGCGGTTAGGGAAAGCGCGTTCGTCATGGTGTGATCCTCCGTGCGCCCGCCCAGGCGAGGGCGCTGGCGAGAACGAACCAGAGCCCGACGAGCGCGAGCGGCACGGCCGCGCGGCGCAACGCCCAGCCGGCGTCTGGCATCGAGTAGGTAAACGGCGGCGCCTTCAACCACACGTCGCGGCCGAATTGGATCTCCCATTTGTCGCCGCGCAGTTCGCGTTCGAGGAGTTGGTCGAGAGACTTCACCACGCCGCGGCGGTAGTGTTCGGCGACTTCGGCGAAATGTTGATAGTGCGGCCAGTCCATGCCGGTGAGGCTGCCCGAGAGGGCGCGCATCGGGACGTAAGGTCCGAGGGCGGCGGTCGCCCAGTGCCAGCGAGTCTGGCGCTCGTAGATGGCTTCGAGGCGACGTTGGTGACGATCGCTGATGCGGCCGGTGAAGGCGTCCATCGCCTGCATGCGGAGGCCGGAAAAGCCGACGGGCAATTCGGCGAGCGTCTTCACGCCGTGGCGGGCGAGCGTGTCTTTTTCGAGCTGCGCGAGTTGGGCGGACCAGCCGGGCTCGCCGTCGAAGCCGCGGTTGAAGTCGTCCGCGTGCGCCTTCGCGAAGTCCGCGATGGTAGGCAGCGGCGCGAGGGTGGACGCGAGGGTGGAGGCAAGGCGGGGGGCGAGCACGCCGCCGGCCACCCAGAGACCGAGGAGCAACGCCAGCGCGCCGCGGGCGGTGCGGGCCCACGCGGAAACGGCGACCGCGCCGACGAGCCACGCGGCGAAATAGAGGGCGTGCGCCGCGCCGAGGGCGAGCGCGCGGCCCGCGGCGTCGGCGGTGAAGGCCGAGGGATCGGCGCGCCAGCAGAGGAGCCAGAGACCGGCGGCGATCGGCAGGCCGACAACGCTGAGCGCGACGGCGAGGCTGGCGCACTTGCCAGCAAACCAGCGGCGCGGCGACACGCCCTGTGCGAGGATCAGGCGGAGGGTGCCGTCTTCCTTTTCGCGCGCCACGCTGCCGTAGGCGGCGAGGATGACGAGCAGGGGGCCGAGGAGCTGGAGGACTTCCGCGCCGTTGGTGAGACCGAGGATACCGGTGGCGCCGGCATCCTCGACGGGTGAATAGGCGAACACGGTGCGCGAATGCGCCTCCAGCCAGAGCACGCGGCCGGTCGCGGGCTTGATACCAGCGTCGAAGAGCGCGAGCGGCAGTTCCGGTTTCGTGAGGTAGAAACCGAAATGCGCGGCGCGGTGCGGGTGTTTCTCGCCCTGATTCTCCCACTGCGAGCGCGCGCTCGCCTCGAAGTGCGCGCGCTCGTGCAACTCGCGCCGGTAGGTCTGCCAGCCGAGCAGCGCGAGCGCCACGAGCAGGCCGAGGCCCAGCCACGCGGCCGCGCGGAAGCGACCGTCGCGGCGGAGCTGACGGAGTTCGTGGCGGGCGATGGGGGCTAACACGGCGGAGGGGCTTAGAGCCGAGAGTCCAGAGCTGGGAGCGCGGAGCGCGGAATGACGCAGAGTTTGTCGCGTCGCGGCGGCGAGCGCCGGCCCTAGCTCAGAAGCGATAGGCGGCGCTCAGGAGCCAGCGGCGGGGCGATTGCGGCATCATGGTGGTGCCGGTGAGGTCGTAGATGCGCTCGTCGGTGACGTTCTTGACAATGAGCTGGAGCGTCCACGCGCGGACGGCGTAGTAGAGCGCGGCGTCGAAGCGCGTGTAGGACGGGAGCCACACGCTGTTGGGCAGCGCGGTCTGGCGTTTGGAGGCGCTGAAGACGCCGGCGCCGAGGCCGAGGCCTTTGGCGTCGCCGGTCTGCAGCGTGTATTTGCTCCACGCGCTGCCGCTCCACTCGGGCGCGCCGGGGAGAAACGAGCCGACGGCGAGTCGGTTGTCCTTGCTGAGGTAGGCGTCGTTGTAGGCGCCGGCGACGATCACGTCCCAGCCGGGGAGAGGCGTGCCGGCGAGGTCGAGTTCGAGGCCGCTGCTCTTTTGCTCGCCGGTTTGCACGCGGAAGAGCGGGTTGGCGAGGTCGGGCGTGGAGACGTTTTGTTTTGTGATCCAGTAGGCGGCGAGGGTGGCGCTGGCTTTGCCGCCGAAGAATTCCTGTTTCACGCCGGCCTCGAATTGTTCGCCCTCCTCAGGATCGAGGAACGTGCCGGCCGCGGTGGCGCCGCTGGTGATGGGGAGAAACGACTTGGCGTAGCTCGCATAGAGGCTGGTGGTGCGGGTGGGTTGCCAGACGAGGCCGGCCTGCGGGGTGAACGCGGTGTCCGTGGCGGCGCGCACGCGGCGTTTCGTGAGGCGATCGTGGTTCTTGAAGTAGACGCTGTCGTAGCGGCCGCCGAGGAGGAGCTTCACGTCGTCGCGGAGGGCGATGAGGTCCTGGGCGTAGAGCGAGATGGCGTCGCGCTGAGCGGTGTTGCCGAAGAGCGGGAAGCCGGCGCCGGGTTGCGCGCCATAGACGGGCGCGAGCAGGTCGATCGGGGCGAGCGATTGGAAAAGGAAATCGTAGCCATCTTCGGCGCGGGAGACTTCGACGCCGGCGAGGCCCTGGTGTGCGATGCCGCGGGTGGTGAGGTTGCCGATGAGTTCGTGCTGCACGCTGTAGTTTTCGGAACGCTCCTTCGTGGCGTAGGCGACGCGGTTGACGGTGCGGCCGTTGGCGGCGAGGCCGGTCATCGACCTGAGGTTGTAGTCGCCGCCAGAATAGGAGGTCTGGAGGTTCTGCCGGAGCTTCCAGTTCGCGTTGAGGCGATGCTCGAGAATCGAGGACGCTAGGAACGAGGTGACGTCGTTCTTGCCGTCGGGCTCGCCGAGGAAGCGCGAGATCGGCACGGTGAAGCTGACCGGACTCCGCAGGAGGCCGAGGTCCCAGGTGTAGTCGCTGTGGCGGTATTCGAGTTCGACGGTCCAGCGGGTGTTGGCGCCGAGCACCCACGTCATGACGGGCGCGACGAATTCGGTTTGGTTTTCCACGTGGTCGCGGAAGCTGCCGGCGGACTCGAACGCGGCGTTGAGCCGGTAGAAGACGCGCGGTGCGAGCGGGCCGCCGGCGTCGAGTTCGGCGCGATAGAAATCGAAGTCACCGGCGATGACGGTGGCGCGGTAGGAGGGCGCGGACAGCGGCTGCTTCGAGAGGGTGTTGGTGATGCCGCCGGGCTGGAGCGCGCCGTATAGGATGGAGGCGGGGCCCTTGAGGACTTCGAAGCGCTCGACGTTGGCGGTGTCGCGCAAGGTGTAGAAGCCGAAATCGCGAAAGCCGTTCCGTAGCGTGACGAAGCCGGCGTCGAAGCCGCGGACGATGGCGCCGAAGTTCTGCACGCCGCCGTAGCCGAGTTTGCGCTGGGCGCCGGAGACGTTGTCGAGCGACTCGGCGAGGAAGGTGATGCGGCGATCCTCGATGAGCTGGCGCGGGACGACGGCGAGTGAGATGGGCAAATCCCGGAGGGCGGCGCCGGTCTTGGTGCCGGTGAGGGCATCGGTCGCGCGGTAGCCCTCGATGGGCTGGCCGACGACGAGGAACTTATCGAGGGCGACGGCTTCGGCCGTTGGCGCCGACGCGGTTTGGGCGCGGGAGGTAGCGAACGCGAGCGCCGCGGGGAGGACGGTTTGGAGGAGGGCGCGCAAGCGCGGATGGTTTTTCATGGTGAGGGGAATGAGGGAGTGCGTGGTGCTCAGGCGGAGCGGCGGGTGAAGCCGTAGCCGAAAAGAGCGAGGGCAAGGGCGCCGATGCCGAGCCAGAGCCAGGGGACGGACGTGGCGCCGGAGGCGGCGGCGGCGGTGGCCGGGGAGGGCGGGAATTTGTCCTCGAGGACTTTGCCTTCGACGCGTGCCGGGGCGTTCGGCGCCGGTGTCGCGGCGGCGGCCGCGGTCGGGGCGGGGGCCGCCGGAGCCGGAGCACCGGCGGCGGCGGGAGCGGCGTCCGGGGCGGGTGCGGCGGCGGGTGCGGGCGACGCCGGGGCCGCGGCGAGGGCGGCGGCGACGGATTGGATTTTCTCCAGCGCGCCGCGGTAGGCCTGCATCAGCTCGGCGGCGGAGG
>JBILLY010000244.1:0-6821 GCA_044375835.1 Opitutaceae bacterium | reverse complement strand
GCTGACGGAGATCTTCGACACGCTGGTGCTGGCGCTGGTGCTGTTCGGGAAAATCCTGCCGGCGATGTTCAACGAGACCGCGCTGTGGGGCGGGCCGGACTCGGTCTGGAACCACGCGTTGTTCATTCTGTTCGCGGGCGTGCTGCTCTCGATCCCGGGGCTGCCCTTCGAGTGGTGGGAGCAATTCCGGCTCGAGCAGAAATACGGGTTCAACAAGAGCACGCCCGGGCTCTGGCTGACGGACAAGGTGAAGGGCACGCTGCTGACCTTTGTGATCGGATTTCCGCTGCTGTGGGCGCTGCTGTCGCTGGTGCACTGGGTGGGCGACACGTGGTGGATCTGGGGCTTCGGGCTGATGTTCGGCTTCCAGCTGCTGATGCTGATTTTGTATCCGAAACTGATCGTGCCGCTCTTCAACAAGCTGACCCCGCTGCCCGAGGGCGACCTGCGCACGCGGTTGCTGGCGCTGGGCGACCGGACGGGCTTCAAGGCGGCGACGATCGAGGTGATCGACGGCTCGAAGCGCTCCGGTCACAGCAACGCCTACTTCACGGGTTTCGGGCGGTTCCGGCGGATCGTGCTCTTCGACACGCTGATCGCGCAGCTGACGGCGGAGGAGCTGGAGGCCGTGCTGGCGCACGAGATCGGGCACTACCGGCGCGGGCACATCCCGAAGATGATCGCGATGTCGGCGGTGATGATGTTCGGCGGATTCGCGGCGGTGGCGTGGCTGGCGGGCAGCCCGTGGTTCAACCGCAGCTTCGGTTTCCCGGAGGCGCAGTTGGCGCCGTCGTTTCTGCTTTTCGGGCTGCTCAGCGGGGCGGTGACTTTCTGGTTCACGCCGCTGAGCAACCTGCTGTCGCGCAAATACGAATACGAGGCGGACGCCTTCGCGCGGGACGCGATGGGCGGGCCGGCGGCGATGATCGCGGCGCTGCGCAAACTGGCGCAGAAGAACCTCACCAACCTGACCCCGCACCGGTGGTTCAGCGGGTTTTATTACTCGCATCCGACGCTGGTGGAGCGGGAGGCGGCGCTGGCGAAGGCGGGCTGACCCACACCCCGGAAACCAACGGGCGGGTCGCGGGTGAGATCGAGCGGCTGTCCGGCGGGAAATCCCAAACGCCAAACGGCCAAACGCCAAAGACCACCATGCGACGAGGAGGGACCACGGTCCGGTGGATGACGGGGTGGCTGCTGGCGGCGGCGACGGCTTGGGCCGAGCCGCTCGTCGTCGCGACCTACAACGTCGAGAACTACGGCCCGGCGAACCGGATGACCGAGGCCGGCTACCGGAAGGACTACCCGAAACCCGAGACGGAGAAGGCGGCGCTGCGCACGGTGATCCGCGGCGTGCAGGCGGATGTGCTGGTGCTGCAGGAGATGGGGGCGGGGCCGTATCTGGACGAGCTGCGGCGCGATCTGAAAACGGAGGGACTCGACTATCCGCATGCGGTGGTGGCGAGCGCGGGGGACGCGGACCGGCACGTGGCGATCTTGTCGAAGCGGCCGTTGCGCGGCGTGACGACGCACACGGACCTCGGGTTCACGTATTTCGGCGCGAAGGAGACGGTGAAGCGCGGTTTGCTGGAAGCGACGGTCGCGACGGCGGCGGGGGACGTGACGATATTCGCGGTGCACCTGAAAAGCCGGATCACGGAAAGGGCGGACGATCCGTGGTCGGCGACGCGGCGCGGCGGTGAAGCGACGGCGGTGCGCGACCGGGTGCTGCAACGGTTTCCGGTGCCGGCGGAGGCGAGATTTGTGGTGCTCGGCGATTGCAACGACGGGCGGTCGAGCCGGCCGCTCGGGTATCTGCAGAAGCGCGGCAAGACGGAGATCGCGAAACTGTTGCCGGCGGCGGATTCGCGCGGGGAAGGGTGGACGCATGCGTTTCGGCGCGACGACTCGTATACGCGGGTGGATCACATTTTGGTTTCCCCGGGCCTGATGCCGGCGGTGCGCGGCGGGGCGGCGCGCATCCACGATGGCGCAGGGGTGCGCGAGGCGAGCGACCATCGTCCGGTGGTGGTCACGCTGGACCTCGCGGCCGACAAAAAAGGCGGGCCCTGAGGCCCGCCCGATCGGAACCGGGGCGACTGCGGCGAGGGCGCCGTGCGGTCAGCGCGGACTGACCGTGATCGGCACGGTGACCTCGCCGCTGCCGAAGCCCTTGAGGAAGAGCGTGCCGGTGCCGGGCTTGCCGCCCTCGACGACCACGCTGACGTAAGTCTGCCCCTGGGGGACGATGACCTCGGGCATGATCACGCTGTCGGGGACATCGGTGGCGATGTCGAGCAGGGTGCCGCCCGGAGGGGCGGGATTGGCGAGGGTGAAGGTGAGCGGCTGGCGCTCGCCGGTGCGGAGCGTGACGGCGCCGGGGGTGACGGTGACGTTGCTGCCGTCGATGCGGAAGGTGCCGACGGGGGAATTGCCGGCGGCGCTGTTGAGCGTGACCTGGTAGTTCATGTTCGGCGCGAGGGGCGGCACGAAGAAGCTGAGGGCGTTGGGCGACTCGAAGGTGGTGCGGGCGGGCTGGCCGTTGAAAAAGATCGCGTCCTGCGGGGTGAAGCCGCGGCCGAGCACGCTGATCCGGGCGCCGACGGGGCCGCGGTTGACCTCGAGGGAGAGCACGTAGCGGCGGACGATCTGGACGTTTTCGACCTGCGTGTAGGTCTCTTTCTGGGTGACGACGTTGTTGCCCTCCAAGTAGTAGCCGTTTTTGTCGTAGCCCGCGCCTAGCTGGTATTCGAATTCGTAGATGCCCTCGCCGATGGGGGCGCGCTTCATGGCGAAGTTGCGGCCGTTGACGACGATCTGGGGGGTGACGGCGGAGATGGTGTTGGTGCGCGGGGTCACGCGCAGGCTGAACGTGTAGATCTGCGACGGATTCTCGGCCATCGACTTCGGGGTGAGGTCGGTGAGCACGATGGATTCGCAGCCCGCGAGCAGCGCGAGGCCGAGGACGGCGACGACGGTGGCGATGATTTTTCTCGCGGGAAAAATTCCGTTGGTGTGCATTGATTTCTAGAGTGAAAAAACCCGGCGGATCAAAGGGCGTGAGTAATGAGCGGCCAAACAGCAGTGCAAGCTAAAGCTGTGACGCCCGTGGCGGCCGGGCCCGGAGAGCCGCCGTTGGGGCTCTACGTGCACGTGCCGTTCTGCGCGTCGACCTGCGATTTCTGCGCGTTCTACCAGAAGCAGCCGACCGCGGCGGAGGTGGATCGGTTCCTCGCCGGGATCGAACGGGAGGCGGATTTGGCCGCCTGGACGCGGCCGGTGACGACGGTGTTTTGGGGCGGAGGCACGCCCGGATTGCTGGCGCCGCGGGATCTGGCGCGATTGGCGGCGGGGGTGCGCGCGCGTTGCGGCGGCCAGCCGGCGGAGTGGACGGTGGAGCTGGCGCCGGCGTCGGTGACGGAGGCGAGGCTGGCGGTGTTGCGCGAGGCCGGGGTGACGCGGGTGTCGATGGGCGTGCAGAGTTTCCAGCCGGCGTTGCTCGAGGCGCTCGGGCGGCAGCATACACCGGCGCAGATTTACCGGGCTTACGAACGCGTGCGGGCGGCGGGGTTTCCGAGCGTGAACCTCGACCTGATGTTCGCGCTGCCGGGCCAATCGGCCGAGGAATGGGCGGGGGATGTGCGCGAGGCCGTGGCGCTCGCGCCGGACCACCTCTCGACCTACTGCCTAACGTTCGAGGAGGACACGAAACTCTGGGTGAAACTCTCGCAGGGGCGGGTGAAACTCGACCCGGAGCACGAGGCGCGGCTCTACGAATCGACCTGGGAACAGCTCGGGGCGGCGGGTTACGCGCAGTATGAAGTGTCCAACTTCGCCCGGCCGGGGCACGTCTGTCTCCACAATCTGAACACGTGGCACATGCACGAATGGGTGGGGCTGGGGCCGTCGGGGGCGTCGCAGCACGCGGGCTGGCGCGGGGCCAACATCGCCGACCTCGGGCGCTGGTTGGACGACCTCGACCGCGGCGTGCGGATGACGGAGGACCGGGTGGCGCTGACGCCGGCGTTGCTGGCGGAGGATGCGTTGATTTTCGGTCTGCGGATGAACGCGGGCGTCGACGTCGCCGCGTGGCAAGCGCGGGCCCCGGAGGCGCCGTGGGAGGCGGTCGAGACGACGCTCGCGGCACTGGCGGAGAACGGCCTGTTGGTCCGCGACGGGGCGCGCGTGCGGTTGACGACGCGCGGGCGGTTGCTGGCCGATGCGGTGGGGGCGGAGCTGATGCAGGCCTTCGAGCCGGCGGAGGTGGGGGCGTGAGCGCGGGGGCGATGGGCCGCGCCGTGCGGAGCGTGCTGGCGGCGGGAGCGGTGTTGTGGGCCGTGCGGCTGGGCGCGGCGGAGGCGCCGCTGGTGCTGCAGACGGATTTCGGACTGAAGGACGGCGCGGTGGCGGCGATGCGTGGGGTGGCGGCGGGCGTGAGCGTGCGTCTGCCGGTGCACGACCTGTCGCACGAAAACACGCCCTACGACATCTGGGAGGCGGCGTATCGCCTCAAGCAGGCGGCGCCGTATTGGCCGGCGGGCACGGTGTTCGTGTCGGTGGTGGACCCGGGCGTCGGCACGGCGCGGAAGTCCGTGGTGCTGCACACGAAGTCAGGGCACTATTTCGTCGGACCGGACAACGGCACGTGGACGCTGGTGGCGGAGGACCTCGGGATCGCGGCGGTCCGGACTATCGACGAGACCAAACACCGGCGGGCGGGCTCGGAGCGGTCGTATACGTTTCACGGGCGGGATATTTTTGCGTTTGTCGGCGCGCGGTTGGCCGCCGGGGTGGTGCGGTTCGAAGACGTGGGGCCGCTGCAGGAACCGCGGGTGGTGGCGCTCGCCTACGAGCGGGCGCGGGTGGAGGGCGCCGTGCTCGTGGGGACGGTGCCGTCGCTCGATCCGCAGTTCGGCAACGTGTGGACGAACATCGACGACGGATTGTTGGCGAAGCTCGCGCCGAAGTTCGGCGACCGCTTTCGCGTCGTGATCGCGCGGCGCGGCGAGACGGTGTTCGCGGGCACGGTGCCGTATGCGCGGACCTTCGGCGACGTGCCCGAGGGGACGCCGCTGCTTTACGTGAACAGCCTGCTCAACGTGGCGCTGGCGCTGAACCAGGGCGACTTCGCGCGCACGCACCGGGTCGCGAGCGGGGCGGAGTGGAGCGTGCGCATCGAACGGATTTCCCCATGACGAAGTTTTTGTTCACGTGGTTCGCGCTGGGCGCGGCGATGCTGGCCGGCGCCGGCTGCGGCACCGCGAAGAAGCCGCTCGACTACACGCCGCAGGCGGCGCGCTTCTACCTCGAGGCGGCGAGCGGCGACGGCACGCCGTTGCGGTTGCCGCAGAGCGGCGTGAACCTCGCGGTGAACTCGAAGCCGGTGATCACGGAAGGCGACATCGCCAACGTGGACCTCGTGCAGGTGGATCTGGGCAAGTGCCTGTATTTCCAACTCACGCCGACGGCGTCGCGGGATTTCTACCGGATGTCGGTGACGCACCAGGGCCGGCGGCTGGTGCTCGTGATCGACGGCGTTGCGCTGGGCGCGCGGCGGATCGACGGGCCGATCACCAACGGCGTGGTGTTCATTTTTGCCGAGGTGCCGGAGGAAGAACTGCCGAAGCTGGTGGAGAATCTGAAGAAATCGGCGGCGGCGCTGCAGAAGGAGTTGGCCAAATCATGACGGCGCGGCGCACGGAGCGGATGATGGCAGGAACGTGGCGGCGGCTCGCCGGGCGGTTGGGGCGGGGCGGCATGTGCGTGCTCACGCTCGCATTGGCGGCGGCGGCCTGCGGGCAGACGGGGCCGTTATTGAGTCCGCCGCAGCGGCCCGGCGCGGGGCCGGGCGGCGCGGCATCGGCGCCGGCGACGGCACCCGCGGCGGCGGCGCGACTGCAACTTGTCTGGCCGACGCCGCATCCGGGTTGGAAAGAGAACCAGCCGCCGGCGCAGTGGCTGCAGCACGCGGGTTCGGGCGACCCGGCGACGGGTGGTTTCGGCGGCGTGCGCAGCGGCGGCGCGAAATTCCACGAAGGCATCGACATCAAGCCGCTCGCGCGGGACAAGCGCGGCGTGCCGCTCGACGACGTGTTTGCCGCGATGGCGGGCACCGTGCGGCACGTGAGCCGGGCGGCGGGCAACAGCGGCTACGGCCGCTACGTGATCGTGGAGCACACGGGAATCGCGCCGGCGGTCTACACACTCTACGCGCACCTGGCCAAGATCGCGCCGGAGGTGCGCGTCGGCGCGACGGTGACGGCCGGCCAGGTGCTCGGCACGATGGGACACAGCTCCGGCGGCTACATGATCCCGCCGGAGCGGTCGCACCTGCACTTCGAGATCGGCCTCGCGGTGACGTCGAATTTCGAGGCGTGGTATGCGCGGCGGCGCCTGGGCGGGCGCAACGAGCACGGCATGTGGAACGGCCTCAATCTGCTCGGGGTGGATCCCATCGCGTTTTTCAACGCTTGGCGCGCCGGGCAGGTGGCGGAGCCGGTCGATTTTTTCCGCAAACTGCCGGCGGCGGTGCGCGTGCGGGTGGCGACGCTGCGCACGCCGGACTTCGTGACGCGTTATCCGGCGTTGCTGACGAAGCCGAAGCCCTTCGGCGTGATCGGCGGCTGGGAGATCAGTTTCACGTGGTCGGGACTGCCGTTTGCGTGGACGCCGCTGACGCCGGCCGAGGTTGCGGGGCTGGCGCCGGAGAAGCCGGTGCTGGTCGACGTGGACGCGGCGTTGGAAAAACGCGAACGCAGCAAGACTCTCGCGGTGCAGCGCGGCGGCAAATGGACCGCGGGCAAAGATCTCGAACTGGTGCT
>JBILLY010000387.1:0-5143 GCA_044375835.1 Opitutaceae bacterium | reverse complement strand
ACTCCCGCCGCCACGTCCGCCGTGCCGAAACTCGGCGTCGCCAGGTCCTGCCAATTGTCGTTCACCCGCAGCAGCGTGTTGGCCGCGTAAAGATCGAGCCGCGGATCCGCCATGAAGTCCGCCACGCCGAACGCCGCCAGCGCCGGCCCCACGCCGCGCACGAGGTAAGCCTTCGGTCCCGAACCCTCCATCACGAAGCCGGCGATCATCACCCCGCCCGGCGCCACCGCCGCGCGGGTCGAGAGATTCAGCAGTCGCCCCTCGCCCTGCCGCGCCGTCTCCACCCGCCCTTGCCGCATCGCGCCGCCGCGATGCGCCGGCCAGTTCGAGGCCAGCGAGAGCGGCGACCCGTTGCCGTTGATCCGGTAGAGCATGCCGTCGCTCGAGCCCACGTAGATCGAACCGTCCGGCGCGATCACCGGCGACGACTCGATGTAGTCGTAGCCCGGCGCCTCCGTGTCGAAGGTCCACAGCACGCTGCCGTCCCGCGGGTTCAGCGCGCGGACTTTGCAGTCGTCGTCCGCAAAAATGATCGCGCCGTCCCCGCGCACCGCGGCGCTCGCCACGCTGTTCGCCGAAAACGCCCGCTTCCACCGCACCGTGCCGTCCGCACCGTCCACCGCGTAAAAACTCTGGTCGACCGCCGCGAAATACACCGTGCCGTCCGCCCCCAGCACCGGCGACGCGAGGATCTCGCCGTTGGCGATCAGTTCCCAGCGTTTGGTCCCGTCCGGCGCCACCGCGTAGAGCCGCTGGTCCGCCGAGCCGATGTAGATCGTGCCGTCCGACCCGATCGCCGGCGAGGAGTCCAACCGCCCGCCCGTCGGAAACTGCCAGCGCCGCGAGCCGTCGGGGTTGACGGCATGGAGGTGGCGATCCCGCGAGCCGAAGTAGATCGTGCCGTCCGGCCCGACCGCCGGCGAGGAATCGATCCAGTCGCCGGCGGAATATGTCCACAACAACGCGCCCGCCGGAGACATCGCGCGCAGCTTTCCGTCACCCGCGCCGAAATAAATCGTGCCGTCGGCTCCGATCGCCGCCGAACTCACCACGAAACTCCCCGTATCCACTGTCCACTTGCGCGCGCCGTCCGCCGGATTGATCGCGTAAAACCGCCCGTCGTAGCTCCCCACGTAGATCGTCCCGTCGCCGCCGACCGTCGGCGTCGCGTCGACGCCTTCGCTGAATTCGCGCCCCAGCACGCGTGCCGCGCCCTCCGCGGTAACCTCCACGAGCCGGCCGCCTGTCGCGGTGGAGACGCCGACGTAGATCCTGCTTCCATCCGGGCTCAGCGCCGGCGACGACAGCTCGATGTAGCCGCCGACTTTCGCCGCCCAGCGTTTGGTGCCTTCCTGCGCGGCCAGCGTCGGCCCGAGCGCCAGACACACCAGCCATCCCAACGCGCCGAACCACCGGCGGCCCGCGGGTTTCCGCCGGCCGCCTTCCCGCCGGCTCCGCCGATTGACTGACCCGGTATTTTGCAGGCTGCGCTCGAATCACGCCTCCGCAGCCAACACAAGTCGGAAGCACGTGCCCGTCCCGTCGCTGCGCACCAGCTCGAGCCGCCCGCCGGCGTGCTGCGCGAGCTGCTGGCTGAGCGCCAGCCCGAGCCCGCTGCCGCCGGCTTTCGAACTCGTGCAAGGCTGGAACAACCGCGCCTGCACGTGGGCGGGCAGGCCCGGCCCTTCGTCCGCGACCTCAAACTCGATCCGCCGCGTCGCGGCGTCCACCCGCGCGCGCACGTCGACGCGCGTGCCCGCGGGCGCCGCTTCAAGCGCGTTCTGCACCAGATTGCGCAGGATAAGCCCGGCCAGATTCGCGCGCCGGGCGGGCAGCCCCGCCTCGCCTTCGGCCCGCGCGGAAAACGCGATCCCCCGCGCCGCCGCCTCCGGCGCCACCTTGCCCGCCAGCACCTCCGCGATCTCCGCCAGCGTGAGTTCGAATCCCGCGTCCGTCTGCTCGTCGCGCAACACCCCCACGACGTCGTTCACCATCCGCCGCAACCGGCCGGTGAGTTGCGAGGCCGCCGCGAGTTCGTCGTCCGTGCCCCCGCGGCCCGCGCCGTCGCCCGCGGCCTGCGCCGCCACCAGCGACTCGAGCCCGGCGATCGGGGTTTTCAATTCGTGGATCAGGTGCGCCGTCACCGCGCCCAGCGCCGAAGTCTTCGCCGCGAGCGTCAACTCGCGGTTCGCGCGTTGCAGATCCTCGGTGCGCGCCCGCAGCTCGCGGTTGGCCCGTTCGATCCGGCGAAACGCCCACGCCATGCCGACCACAATCACGCCCGCGCCGGCGACCCACGCGATCGCCGCCTGCACCCAGAGCCGGTCGTCGTGCGCCGCCAGTTCTTCCCGCACGCTGCGCGCGTCGATCCAGAGTTGCGCCGCGCCGATCACCAGGCGCGCGCCGCCGCGCCGCAGGGGCACCCAGATCTCCGCCACGCCCGACTCCCCGCCCACCGGGACCACGAACATATCGTCCACCGGCGCGCGCGGGCGCAACCGCGCCGCCGTCTCGCCGCGCACGACCCGCGCCCACTCCGCCGGCGTCGGCGGCGGCAAGTCGACGAGCAATCCGTCCGTTCCCGCCTGGTTGCGCCGGAGATCGAACACCCGCACGCCGATCACGTCGCGAAAGCGCGCCGTCTTCAGCACCGCCACGAACAACGCACCCGGCACAGCGTCGATCTCGAGGCCCGCGCCGATTTCGTCCGCGCCCGTGTCGAGTTGCAGCGCGGCGACCGCCGCCAGGGTCTCCGCGTGCCCCTGCAGCACCTGCGTTTGCAAACCGCTCCGCAACTGCAGGGTCACCGCCGCGACCACCAGCGCGAACATCCCCACGGTCGCCGCGATCACTCCGGGAAACAAGGAGCGGCTCGGCGGCGGCGTGGCATCAACGGCGGTCATGCGGGGCGGGCGCGATCATCGCTCCCAGCTCCAGCGCACGCCAAGCAAACATTCGTTCACCCGATAGGAGGCGATGGCGTCGTTGCAGCGGCTCCGCTCCCACCGGTAGTCGCCGAATACCGCGACGCGCGGCGAATACTGGCGCTCGACGCGCAGCGCCGCGTCGTATTCGTCCTTCACCCGCGCCGGCGGAGCGAGCCCGAGCCCCACCGTCTGCACGCCGAATTCGATCCGGTTCACCGCCGCCTCCAGGCGCACCGTCCAGGCGCCGCCCTTCCACTCCACGTCGTGCGCGAACCGCAGGTCGCGGTAGTTGAAGTAGCCGGAGCCGTTGTCGCGGTAGTGCAGCACGCCCGCCCGGGTCGTCGTGCGCCACCGGCCCGCCCGATCCCAGCCGATGGTCGCGCGCAGCTCGAGTTCACGTTCCTCGATCTTCAACTCGGTGCCGAACAACTCGCGCCCGGCGGCATTGTAGCGCGCGCGCGACTCGAAGCTCCGCCAACGGCGCACCCCCTTGACCCGCAATTCGAGGCGTTTTCCCGGCGCCCAACCGACCCGGAGATCCTGCCCGCCCACCTCCCCGTCGTTGGCACCGTCTTCGTAGCGTTTCCGTTCCCCGGTCGCCTGGGCTTCGATCCACCAGGCCGGCAGAAAATCCCAGCGCAGCGACGGACCGACCATCAGCCCCTTCACTTTCAGCTCCGCCACGATGCGCTCGGCATCCGTCGCCGATTGATCGAACACCCCCGCATCGGAATAACCCGTCACCGGCAGCGTCATCTTCCACCCGGAGCCGATCCGGTAGGCGGACTCCGCGTGCAGCCAGATTTTGTGATCCGCCTCGAACGTCTCGCCGGTAAGAAAACGCGTCCCGGTGGCCAAGCCGAACAGCGAGAGATCCAGCGCTCCGGTCGGCACCCGCATCACAAGGAACTCGACCCCGCCCCGCGCAAAGGAACTGCGCTCCTCGTTCTCCGCGCTCAACACGAGGTTGTCCTTGAATCCGACCGCCGTCTCGACCGACGCCACCGCCGACCACGTCGGCATCGTCGGCAGTTCGAACCCCGGCGGCGCCGGCCGAGCTCCCTCCGATCGGGCCCAAACAGCCCCCGCGCTCACGGCGCACCACGCGGCAAACACTGTAAGACGGCGCAGAAACACAAGTGGGGTTGAGTTTTAAAAACGGAGAACGTGGGCGGATGGACCGGCCCGTTCAAGCCATGTTCGGAACTTTGTCGGGACAGCAAAAGGGCGGCCACCGAAGTGACCGCCCTTTGCGACTGATATTACGCTGAGAAAGTTAACGCCGGGGGCTCGCGGTCTCCTGACGCTGCCGCCGCTGTTCGTCGCGGATCAGCTTGGCCAGGGTGCGCTGCGATTCCTCGAAAGCCTTTCGCTGCTCTTCCAACCGCGCGAGGATCGCCTTCCGCTGCTCCTCCGTCGCCGTCTTCAACTGCTTCGTGAGCGCGGCGTGGTCGGCCAACATGCGCTCCCGCTGCGCCGTCGCCTGTTCCACGAGCTTCTGCGCACTCGCCGCCCGGGCCGCATCGACCGCCTCCGGTCGACCCGCCTCCGCCGCCCAGCCCATGCTTGCAACCGCCGCGATCAACGCGACGGACAAGACTCGGCGGTAGGTGGTAAACAGGCTCATGCTGGAATCGCCGACCGAATTGCAGCCGGCATGCCAAGGCGCTCTGCCATCGTTTTGATTTTGTTAATCAGCCATTTAGAGCATCGATAACTTCTCCGCGAGACGCCCGAGCAATGGGCAAAGGCGCCCAAAACCGCCCTCCGCCGCGGATTATTCCCCACTTTTCTCCGGCTCCCGGCTGCCCTTCAGGCGATATCGGACCACGTCGCGGGAGACCCCCAGCAAGCGCGCGGCCCCGGAGACGTTTCCATTGGCCTGCCGAACTGCCCGCTCAACCAGCTCGTCGATAGCCGCTTCCATCGAGAAACCGCTCTCGGGAAAAACGAAATCCGGGCGCAGCCATGCCGCCGCACCTTCCCCCGCGGCCGGGCCCACGCGCGCCAAGTGGGGAAATCTCAACCCATCCTCGCCGCCCAGCACCACCGCCCGCTCCACCTCGTGCGCCAACTCGCGGACGTTGCCGGGCCAGCGGTGCGCCAGGAGCCGATTGCGGCCCTCAGCCGGCAACGCCGGGGTTTTCAGTCCATAGCGCCGGCACACCCGTGCGAGCAACTCCTCAGCCAGCACGATGATATCCTGTCCCCGCTCC
>JBILLY010000243.1:0-6829 GCA_044375835.1 Opitutaceae bacterium | reverse complement strand
TCCGATCGCGCGCGATCGGCGCTTCGGCGCGGACCGCGGGCGGACTGTCGCGCCGCGCCCCGTCGGATTGGTCGCAGCGCGCGCCCGTTCCGGCGCGCCCGGGCCGTGGCTGGTCGCAAACGCGTTGAGCGCGCCGGTGTGTGACAGGTTTGTGTCATACAAAGAAACATCGCCGGGCCGCACGTGCGGCGGGCGGTTTCACCAACCTGACCCAACCCACCATGAAGAAACACACCCGAACGTCCCTCCGCGGACACCCGTGGCGCGCGGCCCTCGCCGCCGTCGGCGGAGTCTCGCTCCTCGCCGGCACCGCCGCGCTGGCCCAGACCGCGCCGGCCCGGCCCGGCACCGGCGACGAGACCGTGAAGCTCGAGAAATTCGTCGTCGCCGGCTCCAACATCCCGATGGCGATCGAGGAATCCTTCGCGCCCGTCGCCGTCTACTCGCAGGAGCAGCTCATCCTCACCGGCGCCAACACTCCCATCGAGGGCCTGCGCACGCTGCCCTCCTTCGTCGGCGGCACCGCCACCGAGCAGGACAGCAACCGCGGCACCGGCGCCGCCAACATCAACCTCCGCGGCCTCGGCGCCAACTCCACCCTCACCCTCATCAACGGCCGCCGCACCGGCCAGGCCTTCAACAACATCAACCTCATCCCGCTCGACGCCATCGGCCGCGTCGACGTGCTGAAGGACGGCGCCGCCGCCAACTACGGCGCCGACGCGATCGCCGGCGTCGTCAATTTCACCCTGCTCGAAGTCCCGAAGGGCACGCAGATCCGCCTCACGTATGGGAATACCTGGGACAAGGATGCCTCCGTGATCCAGGGCGGCGTCGTGACCGGCATGGCCAATGCCAAGACCTCGATCCTCATCGCCGCCAGCGCCTACAAGCGCAACGACATCTACTCCCGCGACCGCGACGTCTCGAAAAACGCCGACGTCCGCGCCTACGGCGGCAACAACGGCGGCTCCGACAGCTTCAGCGGCCGCCTCGACACCAAGCTCAACACGACCACCGGCGGCCCCTTCGGCGTCCCCAGCGCGACCAATCTGCCCAGCGCCGGCTACCTGCGCCCCGGCGTCGCGTTTCCGCGCTCCATCGCGGACTACCGCCAATACGACGTGAACACGGACCGCTACAACTTCCGTGAACTCACGCCGGCCATCCCCGGTCAGCAGCGGTCGAGCTACTACGGTGTCGGCAAGCACGCCTTCCTCGACAACGTCCGCGGCAAGGTCGACTTCCTCTATTCCAAGCTGAAGACCGACAACGCGCTCGCCTCCTCGCCGTTCACGATCGGCGCCGCCGAGAACCTGCAGAACAGCCCCTACCTCGAGATCTTCGAGTCGCAGGCGGCTATCGCCGCCGCCCGCGCCGCCAACGGCACCGGCGCGCTCCAGGTCGTGAGCTTCCCGCGCTACCGCTCGCTCGAACTCGGCAACCGCCGCAATTTCTGGACCGAGGAATCCTACCGCGTGTTCGCCGGCTTCGAGGGCGAGTTCGGCGGCTGGCGCTTCGACACCGGCTACATGTATGCCGAGATGGACCGCATCCGCGGCGACAGCGGCTTCCCCTCCCGCCAGGCCCTGCGCACCGAAGTCGCCTCCGGCGCCTTCAATCCCTTCGCCCGCAACTTCGCGACCGGCTCGTGGACGTCGCCGACCAGCGGCCGCACCTTCGCGTTCGACAACGCCGCCGCCCTCCGCCGCACCGCGGTGCAGGACAAGCGCAACACCAAGCGCGGCATCGAGCAGGTCGACTTCAAGCTCAACGGCACGCTCTTCGCGCTGCCCGCCGGCGATCTCCAGACCGCGGCCGGTCTCGAGCACCGGACCGAGTATGACGACGACTTTTTCGGCCCGCTCTACAACGCCGGCGACGCCCTCGGCCTCAACACCGGCAACTCCTTCCGCGGCGAGCGCAAGGTCGACGCCGGCTACATCGAGGCGGTCGCGCCCGTCGTGAAGAACGCGCCCTTCGCCCACGACCTCAGCGTCAGCGCCGCGCTCCGGCACGAGAAATTCGAATACACCAACCCGCGCGTCGCGCAGGCCTCCAAGCTGGACAGCACCGACTGGAAAGCCGGCCTCCGCTGGCAGCCCACGCCCGAGGTCACGGTGCGCGGCACGATGAGCACCGCCTTCCGCGCGCCGCTCGAGAGCGAGCTCTACGCCGCGGTCGGCACCTCGTTCCCCACGGTCAACGACCCCGCGCGCAAGCCCGACGGCTCCCGCTTCACGCCCGCCGGCGTGCAGACGCAGATCCAGACGGGCGGCAACATCAACCTGAAGCCCGAGCAGGCCGAGACCTGGACCACCGGCATCGCCTGGTCGCCCAAGGCCGTGAAGGGCCTCTTCGTCTCCGTCGACTACTACAACGTGCAGAAGGAAGACATCGTCGTCGTCGGCGACGCCCAGTTCATCCTCAACTCCAACTGGGCCGGCCAAGGCTCCGGTTTCCCGCGCCTGCAGAACGGCGTGTGGCAGTTCGACCCGGGCGCGCCGCTGGCCGGCTCCGTCATCCGCCAGCCCGACGGCTCGCTCTCCTCGTCCAACGCGGTCATCAGCGTGATCGGCACCAACCTGAACCTGGCGAAGAACAGCGTCTCCGGCCTCGACTACCAGATCGGCTACACGATGCCCTTCCTCGAGGGCAAACTCACGACCACGCTCGCGTTGAACCAGTTCGTCAAGTGGGACCTGCAGCGCGTGCAGGGCGCCGCGAAGGAAGGATTTGTCGGCAAGTTCGTCGACACGTCGTCCGACGCCTTCGCCCCCGGCTCGATCCCGGAGTGGAAGGGCAACCTGAACTTCAACTACAAGGTCGGCGCGAAGTGGGAAACGGGTTTCTCGGTCAACTGGGTCGACTCGTTCCAGGATGATCCGAACCAGGTCAACCCGGCCTTCAACAACGGCAGCACGTTCCGCGAGGTCGAGGCCTGGTGGACGTTCGACGCGATCGTGCACTACGCGCTGCCCGAGACGTGGCTGCGCGGCTGGGCCAAAAACACGCGCGTCACCGTCGGCGTCGAAAACATCGCCAACGAGAAGGCGCCGCTGGCGGTCGGGGCGTTCAACGACAGCTACGACACCACGCTGCACAGCTCGCGCGGGCGTTTCATGCACATCAGCCTGACGAAGAAGTTCTGAGCCCGACTCAGGCAGTTGAGAGTCCGGAGTTGTGAGCTGAGAGTCCGATCTTCAGACGCGTTTCAGATGGGCTCGCGCTGGGCCCATGGGTCCAGCGTTTGGTTTTGCTCTCAAGCCTCGGCGATCAGCTCTCAACTCGTTCCTGCTGATTTGCACGGCGCGCCGCCACTCCGGCGCGCCGTTTGTTTTCCGGACGATCAGGCTGCGAGACGATCTGGATCGGTCCTGGCAAAGCAGCCGAAAGCTGGGCAAAGGTCTGAAGGGTTACGCGGAGCTCGGCGCCGTGGCGGGAGAAGGGTGGAGCTCCGTCCGCGCCGAGCTAGGCCGCATGGAGAGTTGCGCGCGCGGCGTGATTGAAGCGGGACGCGAACGTTTCGAATCGCTGGCTGACGGCGCGGTGGCACATGGGTGCAGGGGCTGCGAGGAGCCGCTCACGTGGGCGAGGTCGCGCGCGGCGGCCTGGGCGAGGCGAGCAGGCTCCTTGAAGTGCTGACAACAAAAGTTAGGGGCTGACCCCATGGGTTCCCCATGGGTTGACCTGGGAGCAAGTTTGGTCGAACCTTCAACGTATTTACTCCGAGGCGCCGCAATGGTTGGAGTCTATCGCCACCTACTTCCGTCCTCCGGGCTAAAGCTGAGTCATGCGCTATTTTGTAACGATTTTTCGAGTGAACTCAAAAGTTCGTGGCGGTCCGTCGGCACGTGGCGGCTACGATTTGTCGCTCGGTTGCCCGCGATGCGGCACGGGTTCCAAGACCGGTGAAGCACTCGTGCTGCCGTCGCTCGATTTGAAAAAGAAAGTCATGCTAACTCTGAAGCGAGAATACTTGGTGTCGGCGGACTTAGCCGTGAGAGTTTCGTCCATAGCATCGCATGTGCTCCGACGCACGCTCTCTAAGCAGGCAGGCGCGTCCGAAAAATGGTTCGAACTAATTCCAGAGAAAACTCTGCCTCGGTTTTCCGAGGTTAGCACTGGATTCGAAGTGGAGAGGCAATGTCCCGTTTGCAAAAGGGATGGATTTTTCAACATACCGCACGTTCCACTGAAACTCGTATACGACATTGAGCGAGAAGCCTTGGCTGGCTGCCACTTGCTCGAGACGTTTGAGTGTTTTGGGAACTCTCGGCTGCTGCCACTGCTCAGCGATTGCAGCTTTGCTGCTCCTAAATTGATTTTCAGTGAGAAGCTGAAGGTGCTGTTTGAAGGCATCCGCGAAGTTGAATTCGAAGAAGTCGAGTTTTCACAGCAGACGAACAGGGCCAAGCCGAAGGGGTCATGACTTACCATTTACCTTCGGCGCCGTAAACGCCGCCGTTCCTCTTCCGGGGATTCCGAAGGGGTCTGGGATTCCGAAGGGATTCCGAAGGGAGGGATTCCGAAGGGGTCAGCCCCTAACCTTTGTGGTTGAGGACGGCGGGAAAGGAGATTGAGGTCGGGGATGGCAAGGAAACCGCGGATCGAGTTTGCCGGGGCGATTTACCACGTGCTGAACCGGGGAAACTACCGGAGCGACCTGTTCGAGACGGCCGGGGCGGCGCAGGCGTTTTTGACCTGCCTCGGCGAGGCGTGCGAGCGGATGGGTTGGCGGGTGCATGCGTATTGCCTGATGCGCAATCACTACCATCTCGCGGTGGAGACGCCGCAGGGTAACCTGGTCGCCGGGGTGCATTGGCTGCAGAGCACGTTTGGGAATCGCTTCAACCGCTACCGCGGGGAGCGGGGACGGGCGTTTCAGGGGCGCTACCAGGCGATCTTGGTGGAGCCGGGCGTGCATTTGGCGCGACTGGTCGACTACATCCACCTCAATCCGGTGCGGGCGCGGATCGTGCCGCTGGAGCAGTTGGCGCAGTTTCGCTGGTCGAGCTACCGGAGCTTCGCGCGGGGTGCGGTGGGGCGGGCGGCGTGGCTGACCTGCACGGACTGGCTGCGGACGCACGGGGAATTGGCGGATGCCCCGGAGGGTTGGCGGAGCTACGCGGACCACTTGACGTGGCTCATGGCCGACGAAGGGCGGCAGAAGGAAGCGGCGTTTGAGACGATGAGCCGCGGCTGGATCTTGGGCAGCCGGGATTACCAACGGGCAGTTACGGAGGATTTCCTAAACGCGCCGCAGGCCGCCGACTGGGGTGGAGAGGAAATGCGGGAGATCCATCGCGCGCGGTGGGCGAAACGGCTGGAGGCGGGATTGGCCGCGCTCGGTCGCAGCTTGGACGAGTCGGCGGGGGCGCCGAAGTCGGCGGCGTGGAAGGTGGCGCTCGCGGCGTGGTTGAAGCGCGATACGAGCGTCTCGAATCGCTGGCTGACGGAGCAGTTGCGCATGGGCGCACCGGATGCGGTGAGCCGCTACGTGGGCGAGGTCGTGCGCGAGGAGCGAAAGGACGCGGCGCAACTGGTAGTGGAACTGACTACAAGAGTTAGGGGCTGACCCCATTCTCGTCAGTCGCGGACGATGAGGTCGACCTGTTCGCCGGGGCGGACGGCGAGGCCGGGCGGGGTCGGGACGACGACGCGGAGGCCGAACTCGGTCGGGGTGACGGAAACGGGGAGGCGCATCGCGGCGAGCAGCGTGGCGGGGATGGGCTCGAGTTGTTGGCCGACCTGGCCGATGGCGGTGACTCCGGCCTGGCGCCGGAAGGTGCGCGTGCGGACCTCGACGCTCATGCCGGCCTTGGGCTCGACGGCCACGGGTTGGCGGATGAAGCCGACGATGCGGTCGGTGCGCGCGGAGGTGATGTGCACGATCGGCTCGGCCGCGGCGACGGCTTCGCCGGAGCGGCGGAGAATCGCGGTGACCGTGCCGTCGATCGGCGCAAGCAGCGGTTGCGGGCCGAGCTGGGCTTCGAGTTGGGCGAGTTCCTTTTCCTTGTGGCGGATCGCGGCGGCGAGGCCGCCGGTCGCGGTGGCCGGGCCGAAGGTGGCAAACAGGGGTTTGAGGCTGGGCTCGGTCTCGGCGATCAGATCGGTGAGGGCCTTGGTCTGGCCGACGAGGGACTCGCGGGTGATGCGTGCGGCGTCGAGCTGCGCGTCGGTGGCCATCTGGCTTTTGTGCAGCGCCAGCGTGCGCTCGAGGTTGATCTCGGCTTGGCGCAGCTGGCCCTGGATCGCCGCGAGATCGACGCGCTTGCCGAGCCAGTCGAGCTGGAGCCGGGCGAGGTCGAGGGCGGCGCGTTGCTGGCCGACGACGGGATCGAGCGTGCTGCGCATGAGGTCGATCTCGGCGCGGATGACCTCGAGCGCGGCGGCGAGTTGCTGCGGCGTGCCGGCGGCGACGTAGCCGACGAGCTGGCCGGCGCGGACAGTTTGCAGGAGGTCGACCTTGAGATCGGAGAGCGTGCCGGCCTGCGCGGAGCGGACCTCGGCGCGGACGGCCTCGACTTCGCCGACGAGCGTCGGCGGGGCGACCCAGCGCGTCCAGAGGAGGACGGCGGCGGCGACGCCGGCGAGGAAGACGATGAGCGGCAGAAACCGGAGCCGGAGTTGGCGCCAGAGCAGAGCCGGCGGGGTGGGAATGGGGGGCAGGTCCTGGCTCATGGTTCAGACCTCGGATTCGTCCTCCGCCTTCATGCTGGAGACCTGGTCGACGCCGGCGAGCAGCGCGAGTTCGCGGAGGAGGTCGGCGGTGCGGGACGGATCGCGCAGGAGGAGGCGGTAGCTGAGGTCGGTGCCGTCGGCGGTG
>JBILLY010000242.1:0-6837 GCA_044375835.1 Opitutaceae bacterium | reverse complement strand
TTCGGCTTCCGGCTGCCCTCGGCGCTGGACAACCGGCCGCAGAGTTTCGCCGAGTTCGAGACGGTGACGGGGCAGACCGTGTATGTGTCGGCGACGCCGGCGGACTACGAATTGAAGCGCTCGGCGGTGATCGCGGAGCAGTTGATCCGGCCGACGGGCTTGCTCGACCCGGAGATCACGATCCGGTCGACCAAGGGGCAGGTCGAGAACCTGATCGCGGAGATCAAGGCGGCGGCGACGGCAGGGGAGCGCGTGCTGGTGACGACGCTGACGAAGCGGTTGTCGGAGGACCTGACGAGCTACCTGCGCGAAGCGAAAATCCGGGTGGAGTATCTGCACTCGGACATCGATGCGATCGAGCGCGTGGAGATTTTGCGGAACCTGCGGCTGGGGAATTTCGACGTGCTCGTGGGCATCAATTTGCTGCGCGAAGGACTCGACCTGCCGGAGGTGGCGCTGGTGGCGATCCTCGATGCGGACAAGGAAGGGTTTCTCCGGAGCGAGACCTCGCTGATCCAGACGGCGGGGCGGGCGGCGCGGCACGAGAAGGGGCGGGTGATTTTTTACGCCGACCAGATCACCGACTCGATCCGGCGGACGCAGGAGGCGGTGAACTACCGCCGGCAGAAGCAGCTGGCCTACAACCAGGCGCACGGCATCACGCCGCGCAGCGTGAAGCGCGCGGCGCAGGCGAGCCTGCACGTCTACGACGGCTCGGGCGTGGATGCGGGCGCGGAGGCGGCGGTGGCGGAGAGCGCGGACGACGTCGCGGCGGTGATCGCGGAGCTCGAGGTCGAAATGACGGACGCGGCGGCGCGGCTGGAGTTCGAGCGGGCGGCGGTGCTGCGGGACCAGGTGAACGCGTTGCGCTCGGGCGACTACAAGAAGGCCGCGCGGCTGCCGGCGAAGGAGTATCCGCGGGCGCGGAGCACGGCGGCGGCGGTGCGGGGCAAGGGGCGGCGGCGGTAGGGCGACCTGGGCGTGGCTGAAGCCAGCACGCCGATTCCGAATCGCGGTGCGCAGGAACGGAACGGGTGGATTGGCGGCCGCGGGGCGGCGCTAAAAAGGCGCGGGTCGGAGACCCGCGCCATGGGGAAGACTCAGCCGGTGGCCCAGGCGCCGACGGTCTGTTTGTCGGTGCGGAGCACGCCGATGCCGCGGAGATTGCGGTAGCGCTCGGCGAAATCGAGGCCGTAGCCGACGACGAATTTGTCGGGAATCTCGAAGCCGACGAAATCGGCCTCGAGGTCGACTTCGCGGCGGGCCTTTTTGTCGAGCAGCACGCAGGTGCGGAGGCTGGCGGGCTTGAGTTCGCGGACGAGGTCGCCGACGAGTTTCAGCGTTTTGCCGGTGTCGAGGATGTCGTCGATCATCAGCACGTGGCGCTTTTTGATGTCGAGCGTGAGGCTGTGGATGATCTGGGGGGTGCCGATCGACTTGGTCTTGGTGCCGTAGCTGGAGACGCGGATGCAGTCGAGGCGGACGGGGTTGTCGATTTCGCGCATGAGGTCCGACGTGAACATGACGGCGCCGTTGATGAGCGAGATGATGGTGAATTCCTGGTCGCCGTAGACGGCCTTGATCTCGCGGGCGAGGGACTTCACGCGGCGCTTGATCTGGGCGTCGGTGAGGAGGACTTCGGCGAGGTCGGGGTGGAGGGGCGCGGGCTTCTTTTTGGCGGCGGGCATGGCGAGGGCGGGGAGCCAGACAAACGGGGCGGCGGGAGGCAATCCCCGTTCGGGCCCCGGGGAAAATGTCACGCTTCGCCGCTTGCGGTCGGGCGCGGGAGCGGTTGGAAACAGACGCGCGCGCATGATTTCCATCCGCATCGAACAACTGACGAAACGCTTCGGGAACGTGACGGCGCTGCAGCATCTCGATCTGACGATCGGACCGGGCGAGCTGTTTTTCCTGCTCGGCCCGAGCGGCTGCGGGAAGACGACGCTGCTGCGGAGCCTGGCGGGATTCTACATTCCTGAGGAGGGCACGATCCGCTTCGGCGACGAGGACGTGACGCGGCTGGCGCCGCACAAGCGGAACACGGGAATGATGTTCCAGAGCTACGCGCTCTGGCCGCACATGACGGTGGCGGAGAACGTGGCGTTCGGACTCGAGGAGCGGAAGGTGGCGAAGGACGAGATCAAGCGGCGCGTGGGCGAGGCGCTGGAGTCGGTGCGGATGGGCAAGTATGCGGACCGGAAGCCGAACCAATTGTCGGGCGGGCAGCAGCAGCGCGTGGCGCTGGCGCGGGCGCTGGTGATCCGGCCGCGGTGCCTGTTGCTCGACGAGCCGCTCTCGAATCTCGACGCGAAGCTGCGGCTGGAGATGCGCACGGAGATCCGGCGCGTGTGCAAAGAGTTCAAGCTCACGACGGTCTACGTGACGCACGACCAGAAGGAGGCGCTGTCGGTGTCGGACCGCATGGCGATCCTCGACGGCGGGAAGATCCTGCAGGTGGGCTCGCCGCGCGAAGTTTACCGGCGGCCGGTGTGCAAGGTCGTGGCGGATTTCATCGGTGAAACGGATTTCGTGCCGGGCACGCTGCTGCGTGCGGCGGACGGGGCGGCGCTGGTAGAGACGGCGATCGGGCGGTTCGAAGGCGTGCTTGGGAATCCGGCGGCGAAGCCCGCGCCGGGCGCCGCGGTGACGTTGTCGGTGCGGCCGGAGTGCTGGGTGCTGAGCCGGGAGGCGCCGGCGCGCAACGCGGTGCGCGGGCGGATCGGCGACGCGGTTTACCTCGGCGTAGTCGCGCAATACGACCTGATCGCGGGCGGGCAGGACCTGAAGATCCTCGAGCTGAACCCCCGTTTCATCGACCAAGGGATGCGCGGCGAAGTGTTCGCGAGCGCGGCGCCGGAGGATGTGGTCGTGTTGACGGAGTGACGCCGGAGCGATGCGCGCGCTCATCATCCTGACGCTGGTGGCGGTGGTGGCGTTGCCGTTCGCGTTTCGGCCCGCGCGCACGGTGGCCGCGGCGGCGGACGACACGGTGGTCATCATCACGCCGCACAACGAGGCGATCCGGCATGAATTCACGCGAGGCTTCGCGGAGTGGTATCGGGCGAAGACGGGCCGGAGTGTGCGGATCGACTGGCGGATGGTGGGCGGCACGAGCGAGATCGCGCGCTTCCTGGAGGGCGAGTATGTGAGCGCGTTCGAGCTGCACTGGACGCGGACGCTCGGCAAGACGTGGAGCGCGGAGGTGCAGGCGGGATTCCAGAACGGGCGCTTGGCCGCGGACGCGCCGGCGGCGGCGAAGGAAGCGCGGGCGGCGTTTCTGGCGTCGGAAGTGGGCTGCGGGATCGATGTTTTCTTCGGCGGCGGAACCTACGACTTCGAGCGGCAGGCGGCGGCGGGGCGGCTGGTGGACAGCGGGCTGTTGCGGGCGCGGCCGGAGTGGTTTCGGGACGATACGATCCCGGAGATTTTCGGCGGCGAGCGATTCTGGCGGGCGGACGGACTCTGGTTGGGCACGGTGCTGAGTTCCTACGGGATGATTTTCAACCGCGACTCGCTCACGCGGCTGGGCGTGAAGCGGGAGCCGGCGCAGTGGGAGGACATGGCCGATCCGCGCTTGATTGGCGAGGTGGCGCTGGCGGATCCGACGAAGAGCGGGTCGGTGGCGAAGGCGTTCGAGAACGTGATCCAGCAGCAGATGCAGCGGCGGCTGAAGACGCTCGAACGCGAGCAGCCCAACGCGGACGCAAAGGCGCGGGAGGCGCAGGCGGTGCGGGAAGGGTGGGCGGAGGGGATGCGGCTGCTGCAGCGCATCGGGGCGAACGCGCGGTATTTCACGGACACGTCGCAGAAGCCGCCGATCGACGTGGCGACGGGCAACTGCGCGATCGGGCTGTGCATCGATTTCTACGGGCGGCAGCAGCAGGAGGCGGTGCGGCGGCGGACGGAGATGCCGGCGGGCGAGCGGGCGACCGGAGCGACGGCCGGGCGCGAGCGGCTGGGTTACGTCTCTCCGGCGGGCGGGTCGGTGGCGTCGGCCGATCCGGTGGCGCTGATGCGGGGCGCCAAAAACCGGGCGGCGGCGCTGGCGTTCATCGAATACACGGTGGCGATGGAAGGGCAGAAGTTGTGGAATTTCCGGCCGGGCACGCCGGGCGGCCCGGAGCGTTTTCCGCTGCGGCGGCTGCCGGTGCGGCGGGATTTCTTCGCGCAGCCGGAATGGAGCAAGTGGCGGAGCGATCCGGAGGAATCGCCCTACGCGCAGACGGAGCCGCTGGTCTACCGCGAGGCGTGGACGGGGCGGATTTTCCGGGAGATGGCCTTTGTCATCCGGGTGATGTGCCAGGATACGCACGTGGAGCTGAAGCGGGCGTGGACGGCGGTGAACGCGGCGCCGGAACCGAGGCGCGCGGCGGCGCTGGCGGCGTTGCAGGAAATTTCCGCGGTGAGCCACGAGCGCGTGACCGGCGAGGTGCGGGCGCGGCTGGGTTCGCGCGACAAGGTCGACGAGGTGCGGCTGGCGAGGGAACTCGGCGAGTGGTTTCGCGCGAACTACGCGCGGGCCGAGGCGATCGCGCGCGGGGAAAGTGCCGGCGGCAAGTAGTGCGGGCGTGCGTCGGGTCGGCGGAGGGAGCGACGGACAATCCGCGGTGCGGTCGGAACGTCAGGCCGGCGGGCGCGCCGATGCGCCGGTGCGGTAGATGTCGGGAAACCGTTTCTCCATATGCCGCTCCGGTTGCGCCACGAGCGAGTAGCCGAATTGCGCGTAGAGGTCGTGGGCATCCTGCGTGACGAGGTGGAAGCGGCGGAGGCCTTGGAGTCGGGGATGGTTTTCGAGTAGGCGCAGGGCCGCTTTGGCGAGGCCGTGGCCGCGATGGGGCTCGAGCACGTAGACGTCGCAGAGGTAGGCGAACGTGGCGCCGTCCGTGATGACGCGGACGAGGCCCACTTGCGCGCCGTCCGGGGCGTAGATTCCAACCGCGAGGGAGCCGGCGAGGGCGCGGGCGACGGTGTCGCGGGGGATGCCGGCGGCCCAATAGCTGCGCGTGAGGTAGGCGTGGACGGCGTCGACGTCGTGCCGGGCGGGGTCGTCGGAGATTTCGTAGCCGGCGTGGGTGGCGGCGTGCGGCATGGCGCGGCGCGGAAAGTGGGGCCGGGGGTGAGCGGGCCGGAGGGTGCGGTTCAGAGTGCGGCGAACGCGGCGGCAAAAGCGGCCTTGTCGGCGGCGCGGAAAAACGACGTGCCGGCGACGAAGGTATCGGCGCCGGCGTCGCGGCAGGCGCGAACGGTCGCGAGGTCGACGCCGCCGTCGCCTTCGAGGCGGAAGGCGAGGCCGCGCTCGCGGCGCCAGCGGTCGATTTGGGCGACCTTGGGCATCATCTCGGCGCGGAAGCTTTGGCCGCCGAAGCCGGGTTGCACGGTCATGACGAGAATCAGGTCGACGGAGGCGAGGAACGGCTCGATCGCGTCGGCGGGAGTGCCGGGATTGAGGACGAGGCCGTTTTGGCAGCCGAGCGCGCGGATGCGGGCGAGCGCGGCGGCGTGATCGTAGGCGGGTTCGATGTGGATGCTGATGAGGTTGGCGCCAGCCTTGGCGAACGGCTCGAGGTAGCGCTGCGGCTCGCTCAGCATCAGGTGCGTGTCGAAAAAGAGTTTGGAGCCGGCGCGGCGGAGGGCGGCGAGCGTTTCGGGGCCGAAGGTGAGATTCGGGACGAAGTGGCCGTCCATGATATCGCAGTGCAGCCAGGACAGACCGAGGTCGGCAACGGTGCGGGCGCTGGCGGCGAGGTTGGCGTGATCGCCGGCGAGGAGGGACGGGGCGAGGAGCGGTGCGTGCGAAGCCACGCGGGAAAAGAGCGGGGACTTGCGCGGCGGGGCAAGCGAAGAGGCGGCCGGGCCGCGCGGAATGATGCGTGGCGGCAGGAGGGCCGCGGGGCGCGACACGTCGACCGGCACGGGGGGCGGACGATGCGGGGCGGAGCGTGCCGGACGGGGCGGCGCGGCGGGGCGCGACGGCTTACCAGACGTCGAGCGCGGCGTGGGTGACTTTGGCGGCGAGCGCGTCCGCGAGCAGCGGGAGCGTCTGGTATTCGGCCTGGAGTTGGCCGCCGTCGGTGAAGACTTCGCGGACGCCGGAGACGGCGCGGCGGTCGAGGAGAAGCTTGCCGCTGCGGGTGTCGCGCAGCGTGCAGACGGCGCCGAGCGTGATGTTGAATTTGCGGGCGAGGCCGGTGTCGCCTTCGCGCACGGCGGCGACTTCGCGGCGATAGTCGTTGATCGTCAGGCTGAGGACGGCGTCGGCGCCGGCGGCGGAATTGACCAACTGGACGCGGGCATCGCGGGCGAAGGACTCGCGGAGACGGGTGGTGACGAGGGCCTGCGCCTGGGGAAGCAAGGTGGTGTTGGCGACCGGTTCGATGTGCAGGGTCCGGAAGGTCGGTTCGCCGCCCGTGCCGAGGCGGTAGTGACTGCAGCCGGCGAACGCGAAGAGGCCGGCGAGGAGCGCGGCAAAGAGGAGAACGGTGCGCGATGGACGGGACACGGCGGTGCGGGCGGAGCGGCGGAGGAGCAGGCCGGGTTTCCGGCGAGGCGGGCGAGGCAACCGGGCCGGCGCCTCAGAAGAAGAAGAACCGTTTCTTCTTCGGAGCTGCATCGGTGCCGGGCGCGGCAGCGGGGGCGGGCTGGCCGGCGGCCTTGGCCTCGACCTCGGCGAGGCGGGCCTTGGCGCGCGTGGCGATGGCCGACTCGGGGTAGGCGGTGATGGCTTCGTTGTAGAAGACGCGGGCCGCTTTGAAATTCGAGCGCTTGTAGAAGTAGAAGTCGGCCATGCGCATTTTGCTCTCGGCGAGCATGGTCTTCATGTTGTCGAGGCCTTTTTCC
>JBILLY010000254.1:0-6656 GCA_044375835.1 Opitutaceae bacterium | reverse complement strand
CCACCGGCCGCCGTCCTCCACCGCGAGCACGAGGTCCGCGCTCGGAAACGCCGGCCGCACGCCGATCGTCCGCCGTCCACTCCGCACCCGCACACGCCGCCCGCCGGCCTCCACCTCGGCCCATACACCCGACGCCGCCACCGTCGCCGCCGCTGCCGAAGCCGCCGGCTCGCGGTTCGCTGCCGACGCCGCCGGCGCCGCGGATTTGGGTTCAAGCCGGACAAGCGGAGCGGGAGTGGTCACGGGGATAGACGCCGGCGCCGACACAGCCGCGCCCACCGCCAGCGCCAGGGGAAGCAGCGCGGCACAGCGAAACGGCGGCGACCATGTCATCGTCCGGGGAATGGGCGCGGAGCCTCGCCGCACCCGCCCCGAAAGCAACCGCGCCCAACTGGTCACAACTTGTGCCACCACCTCCCGCGTTGTGCTCCGCCGTCCGCCTCGTCTCGCTCCCGGCCCTGCGCCCGCGCGGTCCCGCGCCCCAAAACCCTCCTTTCCATGCGTCCCTCCCTGATCCGCTCCCGCCTCCGCCAGAACCTCGCCGCCCGCATCGCGTGCCTCTACTACCCGACCGCCATGCTGCCGGCCCACGCCGCCAAGGCCGGGTTCGACGCCATCTGGCTCGACGCCGAGCACAGCACCTGGGACCGCCGCGAACTCCAGCGCATGATTGCGCTCCACCACCTCGCCAACATCGACTGCATCGTCCGCACCGGCAGCCGCAACGCCACCGACCTGTATCATCTCCTCGAGGACGGCGCCACCGGTCTCATGTGCCCGCTCGTCAACACCGCCGAGGACGCCCGCGCCATCGCGCAGGCCGTGAAGTTCTTCCCCCTCGGCCAACGCGGCCTCGACGGCGCCGGCATCGACAACAACTACTACCTCGACGGCACCCTCACCTATCCCGCCGCTGCCAACGCCGAGACCTTCCTCATCGTCCAGATCGAGACCCCCGAGGCCCTCGGCAACATCGACGCCATCGCCCGCACGCCCGGCGTCGACGGGCTCTTCATCGGCCCCGGCGATCTCTCGCTCCGCCTCGGCTGCCCGCTCGACTGGAAGAATCCGAAGATGCTCGAGGCCCAGGCCGCCGTCGCCGCCGCCGCCGCCCGCGCGGGCGTCGCGTGGGGCCGTCCCTCCGGCACCGCCGAGGACATCGCGCTGCTCAACCAGCAGGGCGCCCGCCTCATCGCCCACGGCAGCGACTTCGGCGCCGTCATGCGCATGCTGCCCGCCTTTGCCCAGACGCTGCAGGACGGCCTCGCCGCGAAATAACTCCGTCCGCGCCGCCGCGCCGCGGGCGGGTCACGCCGTCCCGACCTCCGCCCGCACCGCCGCCGCAAACTCCGCGAAGGAGTCCACCAGCGGCGTCCCCGCCTCGCCCGTCATCCGCAGCAGCGAGCGCTCGTCCTTGAACCCGCTGCCGGTCACGAGGCACACGACCGGCCTGTCCGCCGCCAGTTCGCCCCGCGCCGCCGCCTGCGCTACCGCCGCCAGCGCCACCGCGCCCGCCGGCTCGCAAAAAACGCCCTCCTCCCGCGCCAGCCGCGCCTGCCAGATCCACACCGCCTCGTCGTCCACGAGGTGACCCGTGCCGCCGCTCGCCCGGCAAGCCGCGATCACCGCGTCGCCGTCGAGCACGCTGCCCACCTGCAGTCCGCTCACCGCCGTCCGCGAGGTCACCGCCACGGCCCGCGCCTCGCCGCGGCGCAGCGCCGTCGCGATCGTGTCGTTGCCCGCCGGCTGCACGCAGTGCACCCGCGCCGCCGCGCCCGCCGCCGCCAGTCCCCGCGCCACCGCCAGCGTGAGCCCGCCGCCGCCCGCCGGCACAAACACCTCCGCCGCTCCGCGCCCCGCCTGCGCCGCCAGCTCCGTGCCGATCGACTCCACGCCCGCCATCCCGTGCGGGGAAAACCGATACGCGCTCACCTCGAAGCCCGCGCCCACCTCCTCCGCCAGCGGCCGCAGTCCCGCCATCACCGCGTCGATCACCGCCGGCGACGCCCCGAAATCCCGGATGCGCAGCAGCCGCGCGCCGTAGGCCCGCATCTGCCGCAGTTTCCCCTCCGGCGCCCCTTCGACGATCGCGAGGAAACACCCGAGGCCCGCCCGCGCGCAATACGCCGCCAGCGCCGCGCCGGTGTTGCCGCTCGAGGTGCCGAGACACGCCCGGCGCCCCGCGCGCACGAGGTGCGTCACCGCCGCCGCCGCGAACCGGTCCTTGTAGGAGCCCGTCGGATTGCCGCCCTCCAGTTTGAGCCACAGCTCGCGCAACCCCAGTGCCGCGCCGAGCCGCTCCGCGCGCACCAGCGGCGTTCGGCCTTCGCCGAGCGTCACCGCGCCGCTGCCGTTGTCCGCCGTCATCGTTTCCCTCCCCGGTCCGCCGCCGGCCAAGGCCCGTCCGCCGTCGTCACAAAGCCCGTCGTCAACGTCGTCGTCACTTCGCCGCGCGCCGGCACCGTCAGCACCGCCCCCGCGCGCAACAGGTCCGGCCACCGGCCCACCGGCGACGTGCTCGGCTGCAGCGTGATGATGTGCCCTTCGCCCCACAACGGGTAACTCTCCACGTCGCCGCTGCAGCACCACGACCACGCATACGGAAAGACGCCCGGGTCCCACTCGATCCCGAAGCCCAGCCCGCGCCGCTCGTTCCATACCGCGCCCCAGCCCGCGGCAAACTCCGTCAACTGCACCGAGTGGCCGCGCCCCGCGCCCGCCGGCGGAACCACGCTGCAATCGCGCATCGCGCCGCCCCCGCGTTCGCGCACCCACGGCCACGCGCCGCGGAATCCCGCCGCCAGCTGCAGCGCCGCCGGGTCCTCCGCCTGAAACACGCTCACCGTCCGCGCCGGCGTCACCAGCCGCGCCCCGTCCAGCAACGGTCCGCCCCACGTCGGGTGGTGCAGCCACGCCACCGGCAGCGGCCGGCTCCAGCGGTTGCGCAGCGTCTCGCGCCACTCCAGCCGCGGACTCGTCCGCGTCAGCCGCAGTTCCCGCACATAGACCAGCGGCGTGCGCACCGAACTCCCCGTCAACGTCAGCCGCACCTCGTCGCGCGTCGCTGCCACATCCGTCACCGCCCAGGGCACGCTCCGCAGTTCGCCGTGCGTGCCGAGCGGCGCGCCGAAGTAGTCGCCCGCGAAGAATCCGTTCGGCAGCGACACATACCAGCTCCCGTCCATCACGTCGTAGAGGTCGCTGCCGCCGCCCATCGGCTGATCCAGCGTCCGCCCCCGCGGCGGCTGGACGTAGGGATTGCGCCAAATGATATCCAAACCGCTCGCGCGGTCCGCATAGCCCGTGATCGCGCCGCCCTGCTCCGGCCATACCGTCACCCGGCAAAACGCGTTCTCCAGCACCCACTGCTCGCGCCCGTCGGCGCGCACGCGCCGCACCACTGGTTTCACCGGCTGGCCAGTGCGCCGCGGTTGCTTCGTCCGCCGCGTTGCGGCCTCGTGGCGTTTTACCTTCGTCTTTTGTTCAGCCATGGCTGCTCCCGTTTCGTCGTTGTCCGTCGATCTGCAAACTCTCCCGCCCGGCTTCCACACCCGCCGCTTCGCCGCCGGCGACGTCGGCTTCGAGGCCTACGTCTGGCGCGGCGCCGCCTCCGGCCCCGTCCTGCTCGTCAACGGCGCCACCCACGGCGACGAATATGAAGGCCCCGAACTGCTCCGCCGCTGGGCCGACACGTGGCGCCCGCGCCGCCTGCACGGCACCGTGGTCTGCGTGCCCGTGCTCAACGAGGGCGCGTTCTTCGCCGGTCTGCGCTGCCACCCCGGCGACGGCGGCAACCTCGCCCGCGCCTTCCCCGGCGATCCCCACGGCGGCCCCACCGCGCGGCTCGCCCACCTCTTCGACACGCAGCTCCTCGCCCAGGCCACGCACTACGTCGACCTGCACAGCGCCGGCCGCGCCTACGAACTGCTGCCGTGGACCGGTTTCATCACGCACGCCCCCGCCGTCGACCGCACCCAGCGCCGCATGGCCGCCTGCTTCGATCGTTTCTGGTGCTGGGCCGGACCCTTTCTCCCCGGCCGCACGCTCAGCGCCGCCCACGCCCGCCGCGTGCCCGCCGTCTACGTCGAGTGCCGCGGCCGCGGCGCCGTCGATCCGCGCGACCTCCGCGCCCTCGACCGCGGGCTCAAAAATCTCCTGCGCATCCTCGGCCTCGTGCCGTCCGCCGCCGCGCCGCGCCTCGCGCGCCAACGCACGCGCACGACCACCGACGCCGACGAGGCCCACCTGCAGATTCACCATCCCGCGCCGCACGAGGGTCTGTTCGTCCCGGCCGTCGCGGTCGGCGCCCGCGTGCGCCGTGGCGCCGTGCTGTTGCCATCCGCGCCGCGCGCGCCGGCCGCGTCGTGATGCTCCGGTTCCAGCGTTCCGTGCCGCGCGGCGAAGCCCTCTGCACGCTCGCGCCGATTTGAGCACCCGCCGAAGAAGGGTGGCGGCGGGACCTCCGGGCCCGCCGTTGGGGTGGACAAGCTTTCTCGGCCGACGACGCGCCCGGAGGTCGCGCCGCTACCCTCGCCGGCATTTTCGACGACCTCCTGGCGCCCGTTCATGCGAGCAACCCGCCGTCCACGACCCACGTCGTGCCGGTCACGAACCGCGCCTCCGGCGAAACGAGAAACGCCACCACCGCGCCGATGTCCCCCGGCCGGCCGCGCCCCAGCGGCGTGAGCCCTTGCACGTCCCCGCCCGCCCCGCGCGCCCGCATCTCCGCGTCCGCCTGCGCCGCCGCATCGGTCGCGATGTCGCCCGGCGCCACCGCCACCACCCGCACGCCGTCCGGCGCCAGTTCCTTCGCGAGCGACTGCGTGAGCGAGCCGAGCGCGGCCTTGCTCGCCGCGTAGGCCGCCGCGCCCCGTTGCGGCCGCAGCGCGTTCACCGACGAGATGTTCACGATCGTCCCGCCGCCCGCCGCCCGCAGGTGCGGCGCCGCCGCCTGCGCGCAGAAGAGCGCGCCGCCGACGTTCACCCGCATCATCCGGTCGAAATGCTCCGGCGTCACGTCCGGCAGCAACGCGATCGCCCCCGGCCCGGTGATCGCGGCGTTGTTCACCAGCACGTCGAGCCCGCCGAGTTCCGCCGCCGCCTCCGCGATGAAGCGCACGCACTGCCCCGGGTCGCCCACGTCCACCGCCCGCGCCGTCACCCGGCCGCCGTGCCGCGCCACCAGCGCCGCCGCCGTCGCCGGATCCGGTTGCCCGACCACCACCCGCGCCCCCCGCGCCGCGAGCGCCTGCGTGATCGCGCGGCCGATGTTGGTCGCCCCGCCGGTCACGACGGCACGCAGCGCCCGGGCGCCGGAAACGGTTTCTGCCTGCGGGGTAAATGCGGTGCTCATGGTCGACGGGGCCGCAGCCAAAGCGGATCCCCGCCGCGCCGCGACCCCGATCTGCATCAAGCTTCCTTTCTCCCGCGAAAACAGTCTCAACTACTGGTCACCTGATATGAACACCCCGCGCGGCGCCCTCGCCCTGCCCCGGCGCATCACGCTCTCCTCGCAGGCCGCCGACTCGATCCGCACCGCCATCGGCGACCGCGTGTGGAAGGAATTCCTCCCCAGCGAGCGCCGCCTCTGCGAACTTTTCCAGGTCAGCCGCCCCACCGTCCGCAGCGCCCTGCGCCTGCTCGCGCAGGAGGGCCTCATCGAGATCCGCCACGGCCGGCGCAACCGCCTCCTCGGCCCCGCCACCGCCGCCGCCGCCCCGCGCAGCCGCCTCGTCGTGCTCGTCACCCACCGGCCGCTCAACGCCACCACCCTCACCGCCTACCAGGGCATCAGCGATCTGCGCACCCACCTCACGGAGCACGGCTTCACGATGGAGATCCTCGTCTGCTCCGCCCGCAGCGCCGGCGCGCGTCGCCGGAAACTGGAGACGTTCCTCCGCCAGAACCGCGTGCTCTGCTGCGTCCTCCTCTCCGTCGGCCGCGAGCTCCAGGAATGGTTCGCCGCACAGTCGATCCCCGCCCTCGTCCTCGGCTCCTGCCACGCCGCGGTGCAACTCCCCTCGCTCGACGTCGACTACCGCGCCGTCTGCCGCCACGCCGTGGGCGTCCTCCGCGCCAAGGGCCACCGCCGCATCGCCTTCTTCGTGCCCGACTCCGGCGCCGCCGGCGACCTCGTAAGCGAGGAGGGTTTCCGCGCCGGCTTCGGCCCCGCCGACGCCGGCGCCGAGGGCCTCGTCGTCCGCCACCAGGGCACGCCCGCGCATCTCGCCGCGCGCTTGGACGAACTGCTCGCCGCGCCCCGTCCGCCCACCGCGCTGCTGGTCGCCAAGCCCGCCCACACGCTTGCCGTCGTCTTCCATCTCCTGCGCCGCGGCCGCCGCGTGCCCGACGAACTCGCCCTCATCTCCCGCGACCACGACCCGCTTTTCGAGGGCGTGCTCGCCCACTACCGCTTCGGCCCGGAGAATTTCTCCCACCGCCTCTCGCGCCTGATGCTCCAGATGGTCAACCACGGCCACGTCCCCCCCGAGCCGCACCTGATCTTCCCCGACTTCGTCCCCGGCGCCACCGTCAAGAGCCCGCCCTGACCCCGCGCGCCCCGATGGGCCTCCCGCCCCCGCCTGCCCGTCCGAACTCCGCTTCTTCAACTTTCAACCTTAAGCCTTCAACTGCTCGAGTCCGCCGCGGACTCGAGC
>JBILLY010000779.1:0-3070 GCA_044375835.1 Opitutaceae bacterium | reverse complement strand
GTAGCGCCGGCGCAGGCGGAAGATGGCGGACTTGGTGGCGGCGGCGGAGAGTCCGAGGCGGTCCGCGGCGGCGATGTAGGAATCGGCGACGTCGTCGCCCTGCAGAAAACGCTTCAACGCGGCGAAGCGGTCGGCGGTGCCCTCTTGGCGCATCTCGGCGGCGAGGCGGTCGAGCGCGGCGGAGACGACGGCTTTGGCCCAGCGGCGGTCGAAGAGGGCTTCGGGCGTGTCGGTGTCGGCGGGTTCGAGCGCGTAGCGTTGTTCGGGGTCGAGGCCGTCCCAGGAAAAAATTTCCGTGCCGCCGCCGCGCTTGAGGCGGTTTTGGTCGCGCCAGTCGTTGGCGAGGAAGTGCTTCAGGGCGCCGAGCAGAAACGTGCGGAATTTTCCCCGCCCGGGGTCGGCCTGTTTGATCGATTCCTTTTCGAGCAGGCTGGCGAAAAAGGCCTGGGTGAGGTCCTGGGCCTGGTGGGCGTCGTAACCGCGGCGGCGCACGAAGGCGTAGAGCGGATACCAGTAGGCGTGGCAGAGGGCTTCGAGGGCGGGGCGCGCCGCACGACCGTCGCCGCCGGCTTCGACGACGAGACTCCACTGCGTCGTGCGAAACTCGCGCGGGGCGGAGGACGACGGGGCGGGGAGCATGGGCGGAGTTTTGTTACTCGGCCGGACGGGGCAGAAAAGGAGAATTCCGTGCGGACGCTACGAGGCGCGGGTGGCGATGTGCGGCGGAGCCGCGGGATGATTGCCGGAACCGGTGCGGAACGGCAGCGGGGCGCAGCGCGGAGATTGGTGCCCCCGCCCGGACTTGAACCGGGATGGGCGGTTTAGGAAACCGCTGCTCTATCCAGTTGAGCTACGGGGACGCGACCGTGCGGCGATTCGGGGGAAATCGCGCGGGACTGACGAGGCCAAAACACGGGTTGACAGGTCGGGAGCGGGCGGCAGTGTCCTCCGTTCCTTTCAAGCCATGAGCACCACCGAAACCAAAACACAGACCCCGACGCCGGCGGAGATTCCTTTCACCACGCCCCAGGCGATGGTGCGCTTCGTGACCGATACGGGCAAGATTCTCCCCCGCAAATACACGGGGCTGACCGCCAAGCACCAGCGCGCCATCACGCGCACGCTGAAGCAGTCGCGCAACATGCTGCTCGCGCAGTAACGCGCGGACCGCAGTCCCCCTTTCCGAGAGCCCGGGTTCCCCCGGGCTTTTTTTATGCGCGCATGGGCCGCGCGGCGCCGACGGCGGGCTCTCGCGGGTCGCGGCGGGAAGGCGCGGCGCCGGGCGGGGCGGCGGCGAAGAAGCGGTAACGCCGAAGCGACGGCCGGGACGAGCGGCCGCGCGATGACCCGGGGAAGGGCGGGGCAACGCCGAATCAGGCGGCGGCCAGCAGGCGGAGTTCCGCGCGGAAGCCGTGCGGGGAGCGGTTGGAAAAATGGACTTCGCCGCCGCAGGCGAGGGCGGCGCTGCGCACGATCGCGAGGCCGAGGCCGGCGCCGCCGGTTTCGCGGGTGCGGGCGGCTTCCGGGCGGAAGAACGCTTCCCCGAGGCGCGGCAGGGCAGCGGGGGGCACGCCGGGGCCGTGATCCTCGACGGCGAGCACGAGGCGCGGGCCGTCGCGGACCGCGGAGAGCGTGATCGGGCCGGCGTCGCCGGCATAGCGGAGGGCGTTGCGCACGAGATTGCCGAGGGCGCGGGCCAGCAGGGTTTCGTCGGCGAGCACGACGAGGCCGGCAAGATCGCCGACCGCGACGCGTCCGGCGGCCGCTTCGCGTTCGAGCACGCGGGGCACGAGATCGGCGAGGGGCAACGGCACCAGGTGGGCGGCGCGCGGGGCGAGTCCGGCTTTGGTGAAGGCGAGCAGGTCGCCGACGAGTTCGGACATCTGCTGCACTTCCTCGCGCACGTCGGCGACGTGCGGCCGCAGGGCGGGATCGGCGCGGTCGGCGAGGATCTCGGTGGCGACTTGCAGGCGGCCGAGCGGCGAGCCGAGTTCGTGGGCGACGTCGCCGAGGAAGCGGCGCTGGCCGTTGACGAGGGTGTCGAGGCGCGACGCCATCGTGTTGACGGATTCGCCGAGCTGGCCGAGTTCGTCGCGGCGGCGGGTCGGCACGCGGGTCTGGAAATCGCCCTCGGCGATGGCGCCGGTGGCGGCGGTCACGCGGCGGAGGTCGCGCGTGATGCCGAGCACGATCGGGAGCCAGAAAAGGACGGAAAAGGCGACGACCGCGGTGCCGGCAAGCACCCACGGTTGGAGGTCGAGCAGGCGCAGCATGGTCCACGCGCGGTCGACGCGGATGAAGAGCGTGGCGGCGTCGGGTGCGCCGCCGGCGCCGCGCTCGAACGGGACGCGCAGGCCGATCCAATGCGTGGCCGGGTCGGCGACGGCCTGCACGAAGCGGCCGCGGCTCCGATCGCGGGCATACTCCGGGGGTTCGTTGCGTGGCGGGCCGCCCTCGCGGCCCTTGGGCGGAGGACCGCCCTTGCGCCCGGGCGGAGGCCCTTCGGGACCGGGCGGGCCGCCTTCGCGACCCAAGGGCGGACCGCCGCGGCCGCGCAGGCCGGGGCCGGCGGCGCGTTGTTGCACGGCGGCGGGCAGCTCGACGGGCGGGCCCGCGAGCTGCGTGCCCTGGTTGCGGAAGAGGTGCCACTCTCCGCCGTAGGTGGCGGCATAGCGGGCGAGGATGCCGTCGCGCTCGTGCTCCCGCGCGCCGGCGACTTCGCGGGTAGCGGCGTCCGCCATGCGTTGCAGCGATTCGCCGGCCGGGCCGGAGACGAGCGCCTCCCAACTGACGCCGCCCTGCGCGACGAGCAGGCCGAGGCCGAGCGCGCCGAGCAGCACGAAATTGAGCAGCAGCCAGAGCGACAATTTCAGGGCGAGCGGGAAGGTCGGTTTCATGGCGGCGGACGGAGCGACGTGGCGGAGCCAAGCGCTCCGACGCGCGTTTGTCGGCAAGGTTTACGCGGGCTTAACGAAATTCCGGATCCGCCCACACACGGGCTTAACCGGGGCCGGCCAGAGTGGATCCACCCACATGAAACACCTCCCGCCCCTCCTCGCCGCGGCCTTGG
>JBILLY010000594.1:0-3807 GCA_044375835.1 Opitutaceae bacterium | reverse complement strand
GCAGACCGCGACGCCGACCGATCCCCGCATCACGAACTGGCTCGTCGCTCCCTCCGGCAACTACGCGCGCCTCTACGAGAGCACCGCGGCGAAGAACGCCGGCACCGCCGTGACCACGTGGAGCCGCGGCTCGGGCGCGCAGACGACGCCCAGCTACGCCGGCGTGATGCAGGTGTCGTATTCCGACACCTGGGTCTACCTCCGCACCTCGGGCCTCGGTTACCACACGATGGGGCCGTGGTATATCAACGCGGCGCAGACGCAGAATTTTCCCAACTTCCCCGCCAACCAGAACGCGCTCTACCGCATCCCGCGCACGCCGACGGTGCCGACCACGAAGACGCTCACGAGCGGCGGCGCGATCGGCTACAGCGTCGACGGCGTGGCGCTCTTCGACAACCGCGACACGTTTTCCTACGCCAACGCCTCCGGCCAGGACGCCTCGCCCGTCAACGGGCTCCGCGGCGACGGCATCTGGAACCGCGACGCCTACATCAACGAAGGCGTGACCTTCGACCCGGCGTTCGCCCACCAGGCCGGATCCAACTACCACTACCACGCCAACACGCCCGCGCTGCGTTACCAGCTCGGCGACCACGTGAGCTACAACGCCGCGACGAAAACCTATGCGGAAGAGACAACGCCGGTCGTGCGGCACTCGCCGATCCTCGGCTGGCTGGCCGACGGTTTTCCGATCTACGGCCCCTACGGCTACGCGTCCGCGCTCGACGCCACGAGCGGCGTGCGGCGCATGATCTCCGGTTACCAAAAACGCGACGGCACCAACGGCACGACGAATCTCGCCGCCGCCGGCCGCACGACGCTGCCCGCGTGGGCGGCCCGCGCGCAGAATCGCAGCGCGACGCTCGCCGCCAACCAACAGGGACCGGCCGTGAACACGACGTATGTCCTCGGCACCTACATCGAGGACTACGACTACCTCGGCGAACTCGGGAAAACGCAGGGCACCGATTTCGACCTCGATCTCTACAACGGCCGCTTCTGCGTGACGCCGGAGTTTCCGCAGGGCACCTACGCCTACTTCATCACGATCGAGGCGGACGGCACGCCGAAGTTTCCCTACACGCTCGGCCGCTGGTTCCACGGCAGTCCGACCGGTGGTCTGGTGCAGAGCGGGACGATCGCCGAAACGGTCACCGACTACGTGCGCGGCGGCCAGGCCTCGGCGATCGCCGTCACGGCCGTGTCGACTACGACCGGCGTGGTCGTGAGCTGGACCTCCGTCGAAGGCGGCACCTACAGCGTCGCGACCTCGAGCGATGGCACGACGTTCACCGTGCTGGCGAGCGGGCTGACCAGCGGCGGCCTGACGACCTCCTACACGACGGCGACGACGGCGAGCTACTACCGCGTGACGCTCACGGCGGTCGCGGCCTACGACACGCGCGCCACCGGGGGCGCGAGCGGCGTCAACGGCGCCGGCACCGTGCGCTACGCCGGCGGCTCGCCGTCGACGCCGGGCGCCACGGGCACGGCGCGGCTCGTGAATCTCGCGACCCGCGCGCAGGTCGGCGGCACGGCCGGGACGCCGATCTCCGGCTTCGTGATCGCGGGCTCCGGCACCAAGAAAATCATCAGCCGCGCCGTCGGGCCGACGCTCGCGACCTTCGGCGTCACGACGGCGCTGAGCGATCCGAGCCTGTCGCTCGTGTCGGGCGCGACCACGGCGGCGAGCAACGACAACTGGAACGCCGCGGACGCGGCCGCGTTCACCGCGGCGGGGGCCTTTGCGCTCGGCAACGCGAGCCGCGACGCCGCGGTGGTCGCGACGCTCGGCACCGGTGCGTATTCGGCGGTGGTCGGCGCGGGCGGCGGCGCGGGCGTGACGCTGCTGGAAGTCTACGATGCCGACGGCGGCACGCCGACGGCGCGCCTCGTCAACGCCTCGACCCGGGCCTTCGTGGGCACGGGCGAGCAGGTGCTGATCCCGGGTTTCGTGGTCTCGGGCAGCGGCACCGTTAAACTGCTGGTCCGCGCCGTGGGGCCGGGCCTCGCGGGCTTCGGCGTCACGGGCACGCTCGCGGATCCGCAGCTCACGCTGTTTTCGGGCGCGACGACGGTCGCGACCAACGACAACTGGTCGAGCGCGCCCAATGCGAGCGCCGTGGCGGCGGCGGCCGCGAGCGCGGGGGCGTTTGCCCTGACAAACGGCAGCCGGGACGCGGCGCTGCTCGTCGATCTCGCCGCCGGCAACTATACCGTGACGGTCAGCGGCGTGGGTGCGGCGACCGGCACGGCGCTGGTGGAAATCTACATCGTCCCATGAACACCCGTCTGCTCGCGGCGTGGGTCGGCTTGCTCGGGTGTCTCCTGGCCGGCGGCGGCCCGCGGCTCGCGGCGGCGGCCCCGAACATCCTGCTCATCGTGGCCGACGACCTCGGCTGGAGCGACGTATCGTGGCGCGGCTCGCCGGCGAGGATGCCGAACCTGGAGCGTCTGCGCACGCAGGGCACCGAGCTGCTGCGCTTCTATGCGAGCCCGGTGTGCAGCCCGACGCGCGCGGCGCTGTTCACCGGCCGCTCGGCGGTGCAGCAACGCATCCGCGACCAGTTCGCCCCGAACCAGGACGGGCTGTCGCTGCTGGAGCACCTGCTGCCCGAGACCTTCGTCGCGGCGGGCTACCGGACGGCGCTCACCGGCAAGTGGCACCTCGGCGCGACGAGCGCGGAGCGGCTGCCGCAGCGGCGCGGGTTCGAGCGGTTCTACGGGTTCACGGGCCCGGCGATCGACTACTACACGCACCGCTTCACGGGACCGGCGGCGACGCTCGATTGGCAGCGCGACGGCACGCCGCTCAACGAAGCGGGCTACGCCACGGACCTGATTGCGGCCGAGGCGGTGCGGCTGCTGCGCACGCGCGACACGACGCGGCCGTTTCTGCATGTGGTCACGTTCAACGCGCCGCACACGCCCTACGCGGCGCCGGACAACCTGAAGGCCAACTACCCGACGCTGACCGGCGACGCGCAGACCTATGCCGCGATGCTCGAGAGTCTCGATCTCGGCATCGGCGCGATCTTGGCCGAGCTCGACGCGCAGCGGATCGCGGCGGAGACGCTGGTGGTGTTTCTCTCCGACAACGGCGGGGCGGGCAATTCGCCCGCGCGCAACACGCCGCTGCGCGCCGCCAAGGGCAACGTCTACGACGGCGGCATCCGCGTGCCGGCGTTGGTGCGGTGGCCCGGCGTCGTGCCGGCGGGCGCGACGAGCGAGCAGTTCGTCGCGGCGCAGGACTGGTTTCCGACGATCGCGGCGGCCGCCGGCGTCACGGCGCGCAACGGGCTGCCCTTCGACGGCACGGACCTGTGGGCGCAGCTCAAGGGCACGGCGCCGGTGCGCGAGCGCGCGTTCACCGTCGCGACGGAAACGAACTACGCCCAGTTCGAAGGCCGATGGAAACTCGTGCGCATCGGCGCGCGCGAGGAACTCTACGACCTCGCGGCCGATCCCGGCGAAACGAGCAACCAGGCGACGGCGCAGCCGGCGGTGCTGGCGCGGTTGCGCGCGGCGCTCGATGCGGCGCTGGACCGCAGCCTGAGCGCCGAGCCGGCGGGCGAGGCGCGCCTCACGAATCTCTCCGCCCGCGCCGCGGCGGGCGGCGCGGCGGGCACGCCGATCGTCGGCTTCGTGGTCGCGGGCGCGGCCAAGCGCGTGCTCGTGCGCGGCGTCGGGCCGGCGCTCGGCGCCTTCGGCGTGACCGGGGCGCTGGCCGATCCCGCGCTCGAGCTGCGCACCGCGGCAGGGGTGGTGCAGCGCAACGACGACTGGGCTGCGGCCGACGCCGCC
>JBILLY010000241.1:0-6893 GCA_044375835.1 Opitutaceae bacterium | reverse complement strand
CGTAGAGATCCTCGAGGTAGAGGCCGGGCCGGGCGAGGAACGTGGAGTAGTTGGTGAACCAGAGCGCGAAGCCGGCAGGGGCGCCGTCGTGAAACGCGAGCAGGCACTCGGCGGCGGGGCGGCCGTCGGCGGGAAAGAGCGTGGCCTGCAGGCGGGCCTCGGTCGCCTCGACCTCGTGGAGCAGGCGTTCGTAGGCGGCGAGTCCGCGGATGAAGGCGAGGATGACGGGCACGTCGGCGGCGACGGCGGGGCGCAGGACGAGGGACATGGCGGGAAACGTGGCGGGGAGGGCGGGAGGCGTGCGACCGAAATCCGCGGGGGCGCGCGCGGCGTCGCTCGACAAGGCCGGGGCGAGCGGCTTTTTTTCCGCGCCGTGGAGTCCAACCGTGTCGCTCATCTCTTTGCAAATCCCCGGCCCTGACCTGGCGGCGGCGTGGTTCGGGGCGCGCGAGGCGTGGGCGGCGCTGTTGGCGGGCGCGGCGGTGGCGGGCGCGCTCTGGTGGCGCAACCATGCGCGGCAGACGCGGGCTCTGCGGGAGAGCGAGGAGCGTTTCCGGGAGCTGTTCGAAAACGCGATCGACGGCATCTACCAGAATCCGCCGGAGGGCGGCTTCCGCCGGGTGAACCCGGCGATGGCGCGCATTCTCGGCTACCCGAGCGTGGAGGCGTTGACCCGGATCACTCCGGAGCAGACGGCGGGCATCTACGTCTCGCCGACGCGGCGGGAGGAGTTTTTCCGGCTGCTCGGGGAGCGCGACCATGTGACGGATTTCGAGTCGGAGATCTGGCGGCCGGACGGCACGACGGCGTGGATCAAGGAAAACGTGCGGGCGGTGCGCGGCGCCGACGGGAAGCTGCTCTACCTGCAGGGCTTCGTGAGCGACATCACGGCGCGGAAACGCGCGGAGCTGGACCTGCGGCGCAGCGAGGAGCGCTACCGCGTGTTGTTCGAGCACTCGCCGCTGGGCATCCTGGAATACGATTATCGCTCGACGCTGGCGTGGCTCGACCGGCTGAAGGCGGGGGGCGTCGCGGATTTCGAGGCGTGGTGCGACGCGAACCCGGAGGAGCTGCGCCGGGAGGCGCTGGCGGTGAAAATCGTCGGCGCGAACCAGGCGACGATGCGGCTGTTCGGCGCGACGTCGCTGGAGGACGGGCTGCGGCGGCTGCCGCAGATTTTCACGCCGGAGGCGCTGGCGGCGCGGCGACGGACGTTTCGCGCGCTGTGGGACGGGCGCAACGACTGCGAAGGGGAGTTCGCGCTGAGGTCGCTGGACGGCGCGGAGAAGCGGGCGTATTTCCACTGGTGGGCGCCGGTGATCGAGGGGCGGCCGTATTACGAGCGGACGCAGCTCGTGCTGGTCGACCTGACGGAGATGACGCGGGCGCGGCAGGCGCTGGCGGCGGAGCGCGAGCGCCTCAGCGTGACGCTGCGCGCGATGTCGGACGCGATCGTGACGGTGGACCGGGACGGGCGGGTGCAGTATCTGAACGAGGCGGCGACGGAGCTGACGGGCTGGCCGCGGGAGGAGGCGACGGGGCGGACGTTGCTGGAGATCTGCCAGTTCGGGTCGGCGCAGGCGGGCCAGCCGATCGCGGCGCCGATGGCGGCGGCGCTGGCGCAGGGCCGCGCGGTGGACCTGCCGCCGCACACGCTGCTGCAGCCGCGGCGGGGCGAGCGGCGCCGGGTCGAGGGCCGGTGCGCGCCGATGCACGACCTGCAGGGGCAGGCGATCGGCGTGGTGCTGGCGATGCGCGACGTGACGCAGCGCTCGCGGCTCGAGGCGGACCTGTTGCGCGCGTCGAAAATGGAATCGATCGGCGTGCTCGCCGGCGGCATCGCGCACGATTTCAACAACCTGCTCGCGATCGTGATGGGCAACCTGACGCTGGCGCTGCTGGACGACCGGGTGCGGGAGGCGGGCGGCAAGTGGCTGCGGGAGGCGGAGCGCGGCACGCTGCGGGCGAAGGAGCTGACGCAGCAGCTGCTGACGTTCGCGAAGGGCGGCGAGCCGGTGCGGTCGGCGGTGCTGCTGGCGGACGCGGTGCGCGAGGCGGCGGAATTCGCGCTGCACGGCGCGGCGGCGCGCTGCGAATTCGCGATCGCCGACGACCTGCGCGCGGCGGACGCGGACAAGGGCCAGATCGGGCAGGTGGTGCAGAATCTGGTGATCAACGCGGTGCAGGCGATGCCGGGCGGCGGCACGATCCGGCTGAGCCTCGCGAACGAGACGCTGGCGGCGGGCGCGGTCGCGACGCTCCCGGCGGGCCACTACCTGCGTCTGGAGATCGCGGATACAGGTCGGGGCATCGCGCCGGAGCACCTGGCGCGGATCTTCGAGCCGTTTTTCACCACCAAGGAATACGGCACCGGTCTGGGCCTGGCGACGGTGTATTCCGTGATCCAGAAGCACCGCGGCTACATCTCGGTGGAGTCGACGGTGGGGCGCGGCTCGACGTTCCGGCTCTGGCTGCCGGCGGCGCGCGCGGAGCCGCCGAAGCCGGCGGCGACGGCGAATCCCTTCGACCGGGTGAAAGGGCGGGTGCTGTTCATGGACGACGAGGAACCGATCCGCGAGATGTCCCGGGAATTGCTGGAACGGCAGGGCCTCGAAGTGACGCTGACCAACGACGGCGGCGCGGCGGTGCGCGAATACGCGATCGCGCAGATCTCGGGTCGGCGCTTCGATCTGGTGATCGTCGACCTGACGGTGCCGGGCGGCATGGGGGGCGCGGACGCGATGCGCGAGATCCTGAAAATCGACCCGTCGGCGCGGGGCATCGTGTCGAGCGGCTATTCGAGCGATCCGGTGATGGGCAACTACCGCGTGCACGGTTTCCGCGGCAGCGTGCCGAAGCCGTATCGCATCGGGGACTTCTCGCAGACGATCCGCCGCGTGCTGACCGAGGAGTGACCGCGCGCCGGGCGGCGGGGCGCGGCAAAGGGCGGTCTGCAGCCGGAGCGGGCGGGGCCCGGCGACGCTATTTGCCGGCCTTGGCCCAGGCTTTCATGAGCGCGATGTTTTTCTCGGTCGCGCTTTCGCCGTCGCCCTTGCCCTGGCGCCGGCCCTCGCCGACGTAGACTTTCATGTCGCTGTCATACATCGCGCCGGACTCGGCGCCCCGGTCGCCGGTCTCGGTCATCCAGCGGTCGAGGCGGGCGCGGAGTTTTTCGAGCGTGGCGCGGTGGGCGGGATCGGCGGCGAGGTTTTTCACCTGCCAGCGGTCGACCGTCCACTCGTAGAGTTCCTCGGTGGGGCGCGTGGGGCTGAAGAGGAGCGACTCGGCGAGCGGGTCGAGGGTCTTGGCGGCGTGGAGGGCGCGCAGGGTCTGGACGATGGATTTGCCGTCCTTGTAGGCGTTGGGCTGGAGGTGCGGACGGAGCGGGTGGAAGTTGCGGATGTAGAGGAAGCGGCCGTCGCGCACGCTGCGGAGGCGCTCGACGGTCTCGTCGCAGCGGTCGCGGGCGGCGAAGGCGTGCTCGCGCGGGCGGTAGTCGGCGGCGAAGAGGTTTTTGCCCTGCATCACCGCGGGCACCGGGAGGCCGGCGGCGGCGAGCGAGACGGGGCCGAGGTCGATGAGTTCGGCGAAGTCGTCGCGCACGAGGCCGCGGGGAATGCCGGGGCCGCGGACGACGAAGGGCACGTGCGTGCCCTCGTCGTAGAGGAACTGTTTGCCGCGCGCGTGGCTGATGCCGTGGTCGGTGACAAAAATGACGAGCGTCTGGTCGAGGATGCCCTCCTGCTCGAGGCGGGCGAGGACCTCGCCGACGTGTTTGTCGGTGAAGCGGACGGCGTCGAGGTAGGCGGCCCAGTCGCGCAGGAGCACGGGGTCGCGCGGGTAGTAGGGCGGGAGCGTGACCTGGGCGGGATCGACGGCGGCGCCGAATTCGGCCTTGGCGCGGGCGGAGAGGGCCTGGGCGGAAGCGTCGTTGCCGCCGCGGAGTTTGCCGCCGGCGAGTTGGACCTGCATGAAAAACGGCTGGCCGGGGCGGCGGCCCGCCCAGTCGGCGGCGTCGTAGATCTTCGGGTCCCAGTCGAAGTTGTAGTCGGTCTTGCCGAGGCCGGCGCCGGCGGCGGCTTTTTTCGCGTTCTTGGCTTTGCCGTTGCGGCTGACGTCGGGGAGGCCGGAGCCGATGCAGGTGAAGTAGCCGGCGCGCTGGAAGATCGCGGGCACAGGTTCGACTCCGGTGGGCAGCACGATGCGTTCGGTGCCGCGGCCGCTGCGGTGGTGGTGCGCACCGATGGTGGTCTGGTAGAGGCCCGTGATGAAGGCGGAGCGGCAGGGCGAGCAGACGGGCGCGGTGGTGAACGCGCGGCTGAAACGCGTGCCTTCGCGGGCGAGGCGGTCGACGTGCGGCGTGGCGATGAGTTTCTCGCCGTAGCTGGAGAGGTTGGCCGACATGTCGTCGACGACGAACCAGAGGATGTTGGGCCGCTGGTCGGCAGCGCGGGCGGGCGCGGCGAGCACGGCGGCGAAGGCGAGCGCGAGGAGCGGGAGGAGGGCGGCGCGGCGGAGGCACGCGCGCAGGGCGGGACGGGGGAGGTGCATGGGGCGGCGGGAGGTTGGGGTGATTTTCCGGCGCTTGGCAACGGGACAGACGGGGCGCGAAAGATCGCTTCCGTTTCCGGTGCGTCTGGCTTGGGATCCGATGCGTATGCCCTTCCCCGCCGATTCCGTCGTGCCCCGCGCCGCCGCCGTTTCCGTCCGTCGTCGCGTGCCGTTGACCGTGGCCGCCGCCGTCCTTGCGGGTGCGCTGGGAATCGCGGCGCTCCGCGCGGCCGAGACGCCGAACGCGGCGCCGAAGAAAGCGGAGGCCAAAAAAAGCGAGGCGCGCAAGGCGCGGCCGGCGCCGACGGTCGACTCGCCGCTGGCGGCGTGGGTGGAGCCGGATTTCCCCTTCTTCTCCTCGGTGCTCGACGCGCGGAAAGCGGGGCCGGCGTTCCCGGCCGACAACCTCGCGCCGCGCACGCTGGTGCTGAACCTCGGCGGCGAGGTGTGGGCGGCGTTCGACCCGGACCTGCTGCGCGTGACGGCGGTGTGGCGCGGGGCGGGCGTGACGCCCACGGCGCTGGCGCCCGGGTCGTATCACGACATCTCGAGGAAAACCCCCGGCGGCCAGACGGGGCTGCCGCAGGCCGACGGCAAGGTGTGGCTTGCGACCGGGCTCTATCCGGGCTGGCAGGCGGGCGAGGCGACGGTGTTGACCGATCCGCGCGAGCCGGCGCCGACGGCGGCGGAACCGGGGCGCGGGCCGCTGCCGGAAACGCTCGGGCGCTTCGAGGCGGTGCGGCTGACGGGCGGCACGGCGGTGCTGGAGTTCACGGTCGCGGGCACGAGGGTCGCCGAGTGGTATTCGAAATCCGGCGACGCGACGGCGCCGACGGTGGAGCGGGCGGTCGAAGTCGGCGCGGCGACGCGGCCGCTGCGGCTCGTGCTCGGGGCGAAGGCGCCCGCGGCGAAACTCGCGCTCGGCGTCGCGCCCGGCGCGGCGCGGGCGGTCACGCTGACGGAAGAAGAAGGCGTGGCGACCGTCGTGATCGCGCCCGGGGCGGCGCCGGTGACATTCACGGTGGCGATCGGCGCGGGCGAGGCGCTCGCGGCGCCGGCGGTGCGCGCGAAGCCGGCGCAGATCACGCCGCGGCGCTGGCCGCAGGACGTGGTGACGACGGTGAAGCGCTCGGCGGCGAAGGACGCGTATGTGGCCGACGCGGTCGGTTTGCCGGCGGAGAATCCGTGGCGGCGCGGTTTCCGGCCGAGCGACGTGCAGTTCCTGCGCGACGGCACGGGCGTGGTGGTGACGCTGGACGGCGACATCTGGCTGGCGCGCGGGCTGCACGAGCCGGCGGGGCCGGTGCGGTGGTCGCGCTTCGCCTCGGGCCTGCACGAGCCGATGACGGCGGCGATCCGCGACGAGGAGATTTTCGTCTTCGACAAGAACGGCCTGTGGCGGCTGCGCGACACGGACGGCAACGGCGAGGCGGACGTGCACGAGCTGTTTTCCAACGCCTTCGCGCAGACGGCGGACATGCGCGAGTTCGCCTCGCAGGTGCGGCTCGGACCGGGCGGGGAATTCGTGGTCGCGAAAGGCGGCCAGCAGGCGACGACCGAAGGCAAACACAACGGCTCCGTGCTGCGCCTGAGCGCCGACGGCCGCCGCAGCACGGTGCTCGGCTACGGTTTCCGCCAGCCCAACATCGGCGTGAACATCCGCACCGGGCTCGTCACCTCCAGCGACCAGCAGGGCCAATACATCCCGTCCACGCCGCTGCACATCGTGCGCGACCGGCAATTCTACGGGTTTCTGCCGCCCTTCGCGGAGAAGGAAAAGTATCCCGCGCCGCCGGCGGAGCCGCTGACGTGGATCCCGCATCCGGTGAACTCGTCGGCGATCTCGCAGGTGTGGCTGTTCGGGGCGCAGCTGGGGCCGATCAACGACGAGATGATCCACATCGGCTTCAACAAGCCGGAAGTCTTCCGCGTGCTGTGGAATCGCCGCGGCAGCCGGCCGCAGGCGGCGGTGGCGAGCCTGGTGCGCGCGATCGACGTGCCGCTGCTCAACGGCGCGGTGAATCCGCGCGACGGCCAACTCTATATCGCGGGCTTCCAGGTGCTCGGCTGGGGCAATGTCGTCGACACGCAGGCGGGCCTCGTGCGCATCCGCCACACGGGCGCGCCGGTGACGGTGCCGCGCGAAGTCGTGCCCATGGAGAACGGCGTGCTGCTGCGGTTCGACGTGGCGCTCGATCCGAAGAAGGCCCGCGATCCGGCCAACTACTCGCTGCAGTCGTGGGCCTACCAGCGCACGCACAAGTATGGCTCGCCCCAATACAAGGCGGACGGCAAGCCCGGCCAGGACGCGCTGACGGCGAGCAGCGCCTATCTCTCGGCGG
>JBILLY010000240.1:0-6894 GCA_044375835.1 Opitutaceae bacterium | reverse complement strand
CCGTTTACTTCTTCTGCTTGTCGAACTGCGCGTCGAAGACGATCGCGCTGGAGGGGAAGTCGGTCTTGCGGACGAAGGCGGCGGCCTCGGCGGCGCCGTGGACGCGGTCCATGCGGCTGTCTTCCCACTCGACGGAGAGGGGGCCGCGGTAGCCGACGTCGTTGAGGGCGACGATGATTTCCTCGAAGTTGATGTCGCCGTGGCCGAGGGAGCGGAAGTCCCAGTAGCGGCTCGGCTGGCCGAAGGAGACGTGGCCGCCGAAGACGCCGACGGTGCCGTCGCCGTGGCCCCACCACACGTCCTTCATGTGGCAGTGGTAGATGCGGCTGCCGAAGGTGCGGATGAACTTCACGTAGTCGACGCCCTGATACCCGAGGTGCGAGGGATCGTAGTTGAAGCCGAAGCGGCGGTGGCCCTTGACGGCGTCGATCGCGCGCTGGGCGGAGGCGATGTCGAAGGCGATCTCGGTGGGGTGGACCTCGAGGGCGAAGTTGACGTTGGCGCGCTCGAAGGCGTCGAGGATGGGGCCGAAGCGTTTGGCGAAGTCGGCGAAGCCGGCGTCCCAGTATTCCTGCGAGGTGGGCGGGAAGGCGTAGATGGAGTGCCAGATGGAGGAGCCGGTGAAGCCGTTGACGACGGCGGGGAAATCGTCCTGCGCGCCGCGGCCGGGCTTGGCGTCGAAGAAGGCGCGGGCGGCCTTAGCGGTGAGGGCGAGCTTGCGGGCGGCGCGTTTGCGCACGCCCTCGGGGTCGCCGTCGCCCCAGACATCGGCGGGGAGAATGGATTTGTGGCGCAGGTCGATGAGGTCGCACACGGCCTGGCCGACGAGGTGGCTGGAGATGGCGTAGCAGGTGAGGCCGTGGTCGTTGAGCTGGGCCCACTTGTCGTGGACGTATTTCTTGCTCGTGGCGGCGGCATCGACGTCGAAGTGGTCGCCCCAGCAGGCGAGTTCGACGCCGTCGTAGCCCATCTTTTTGACGAGCGGGGCGAGTTGGTCGAGGGGGAGGTCGGCCCATTGGCCGGTGAACAACGTGACGGGGCGTGGCATAGGATTTTTAGGGGAAAAGGAACCGAGAAAAACGGAGCTGAACCGCGGGCGGCAACCGTGCTGACCGACGGGACGGAGAGGCAAGACGAAATCCTGTCCGCGGGCGCGGCCGAAAGGGGGAGCGCGGCGAGCGAGGCACGGCCGGTCGCAGGAAACGCGGCAGAACGCGCCGGTGAGTGGACGCGCGCCGCGCGGCGGACATCCGGCGCTGCTGCGGGACCACGCGGCGAACCGAAAGAAGCGACCCAGCCGCAGCGTGGCCCGCCGCGGGAGAGGCGGGAGCGTTGGCCACGCAAGCCCACGTCGGTCCCTGCTCTCACGAGCAGGGCTACGAAACCGGATCCAATCCGAACGGGGTAGGCAGGGCGGCCTGGGTCCGACGGCGGAGGGTCAGACCACGCGATCGACGAGGTCGGCGCCGTGCTCGAAGGCGGCGAGGTTGGCGAGGAAATGGCGGACGAGCGCCGTATCCTGATCGTGGCGACCGCCGGCGGTGTGCGGAGTGACGAAGCAGTTGGGCAAGGACCAGAACGGGTGGTCGGGCGCGAGCGGTTCCGGGTCGAAGACGTCGAGGTAGGCGGCGTCGAGGCGGCCGGAGCGGAGGGCGTCGAGCAGGGCGCGGTCGTCGACGGTGCTGCCGCGGCCGACGTTGTAGAAACGGGCGCCGGGTTTGACGCAAGCGAGGCGGCGGGCGTTGACGTAGTTGCGGGTGGAGGCGTTGTCGGGGAGCAGATTGACGACGTGGTCGGCCTGGCCGAGGGCGGTGCTGACGGCTTCCTCGGGGATGATGCGCACGCCACGCTCGCTGCGGGTCTGGCGGCGGACGGCGAGGAGCGTGACGCCGAAGGGCGCGAGCAGCTCGGCGAGGCGGCGACCGATGGCGCCGTAGCCGAGGAGGAGGACGGTCTGGCCGGTGAGCAGGCGGGATTCGTAGCGGCGCGCGGTGTAGTGCCAGGCGCGATCGCCGAGTTGGTCGCGGTAGGACGGGAGCAGGCGGCGGCCGAGGGCGAGCATCATGGCGAGCACGTGCTGGGCGCAGGGATCGGCGAAGACGGCGGAGGCGTTGGTGAAGGCGGCGCCGCGGGCGGCGAAGGCTTCGCGAAACTCAGGGGTGTCGTAGCGGGTGTAGCCGGCGGACGTGACCTCGACCCAGCGGAGGCGCGACGACGCGAGGCATTGGGCGACGTCGGGCTGGCCGAGCGCGATGTCGGCGGCGGCGAGCGCGGGGTCGGGTTGCCCCGCGACGAGGACCTGGGCGGAGGCGGCGGTGGAAAAGACGAGGCGGTGGCGGCCGACGCCCGCGACGAGGAGGTCGCGGTCGGCGGGGCGGAACTCGGTGTTGCACCAGATGACGAGCGGCGCGGCGGGTTTACTCATGTTCGGAGAAAGCGCAGAGGGTGTGGACGACGAGGCCGTCGGCGCGGAGGGCGGCGGAGCCGCCGAGCTCGGGCAGGTCGATGACGGCGGCGACGCCGACGACGGTGCCCCCGAGGCGCCGGAAGAGGCCGGCCGCGGCGCGGAGGGTGCCGCCGGTGGCGATGAGGTCGTCGACGATGAGGACGCGGTCGCCGGGGGCGCAGGCATCGGTGTGGACCTCGATGGTGGCGGAGCCGTATTCGAGGGCGTAGTCGGCGGAGAGGGTGCGGTAGGGGAGTTTGCCTTTTTTGCGCACGAGGGCGAAGGGCGTGTGAGTGGCGTAGGCGACGGCGCCGCCGAGGATGAAGCCGCGGGCGTCGACGGCGGCGATGCGCTGGGCGCCGAGGCGGGTGGCTTCGGCGGCGAGGGCTTCGACGATGGCGCGGAAGGCGTCGGGATCGCCGAGCAGCGTGGTGACGTCGCGGAAGTTGACGGTGGGCTTGGGCCAGTCGCGCACGGTGCGCACGCGGGGTTTGAGGAAGGCGGAGAGGGACATCGCGATAGTGACGAGTGGCGAGAGGGTGATGGGTCAGGGGTGATGGGTCAGAGGTGGGAGTGCCGTGCGCTCGGCGACGGGGAAGTGACGAGTGACAAGTGATGAGCGATGAGGACTACCACCAGCGACGGGCGGCGGCGGTGCGGAGGGCTTCGTCGAGGGCGGGGAGGTAGGGGTGCCAGTGTTTTTCCCATTCGAGGCTGACAAGGCCCGCATAGGCGTCGGCGTCGAGGGCGGCGAGGAGCGGGGCGATCGGGAATCCGCCGTCGCCGGGCAGGACGTAGGTGAACGGGTGGCGAGCGCTGGGCACGGGGACGCTGTCCTTCACGTGCACATGCACGAGGTGGGGACGGAGCGCGCGCCAAGTGACGACGGGATCTTCGCCGCCTTTGCGCCAGGTATGGTGGGAGTCCCAGAGGAGAGCGGTGCCGGGACAGGCGGCCAGAAAACGCCGCGCGGCGGCGGCATTGAGCAGCGAATCGTGCGTCTCGACCATGAGGTCGACGGACCAGCCGTGCGCGGCGCGGAGGTCGCGCCAACGGGCGAGTTCGGCGGCGGCGACGGCGAATTCGGCGGCATCGGCGCGGCGGCCGCCGTCGAAGACGCGCAGCCGGCGGGCGCCGAGGGCATCGGCCCACGGGGCGAGGGCGGCGAGCTCGGCGCGGGCGGCGTCGGTCGGCGCGGCGAGGGCGAGGCCGGCGTTGAGCGCGACGACGCGCACGGGCTGCGTGCGGACGAAGGCGGCGAGGGCAGCGGGCGTTCCGTAGTGGGAACTGAAATACGCCGCGAGGTCGGCGGTCCCGCCGAGCGTGCGCAGTTCGACGGCGGCGAGGCCGTGGTCCCGCGCGAGGCCGAGCACCGCGTCGAGCGGGAGATCGGGGCAGCCGAGGGAAGAAAAGGCGCGGGCGCGGGCCATCGCGCGCGACGAGAGCAGACGCGGCGGGCGGGACAATCCGGAAAGGCGCCGAAGGAAAATCGCGGGGCGCCGGAATAACCTACGGGGCTGGTGCTCTTACTCCCCGTTCCCGCCACGGCCGCGCGTTTGCGACCGACGGGCGGGACGAATCCACGCATCGAATCCACGTCCTCCCATGACCAAGTCCACCCGCCTGATGATTACCGCCGCCGCGCTCGCCGGCCTCTACGCCGGCGCGCTCGCTTCGAGCGCCGGCGCCGCCGAAACCGCCAAACCCGGCGCCGCCGACACGGCGAAAAAAGACGCCGGCAAGCACGAGTGCAAAGGCAAGAATGCCTGCAAGGGGCAGGGCGGCTGCGGCGCCAGCGACAACGGCTGCAAGGGCAAGAACACCTGCAAGGGCAAGGGCGGCTGCAGCACGATGGGCAAGAAGGACGAGAAGAAGACGGACAAGAAGTAAACTTTCAGGGGCACCGCGGCCGTCGCCGTCCGTCGCCAGGGGCGCGGCGGGGCGGCCGCGTTTCCTTTTCCTTTCCGAAACATCACGCGAACCGGGCCCCGCCGCCGCCTCCTGCCTATGCCTGCCAATCGCTTCAACGGTTTCACGGACCTCGGCATCGGGCTCGGTCTGCGCGTGCCGCACTACGAGCACATCCTCGCGCGCCAGCCGACCTGCGACTGGTTCGAGATCATCTCGGAGAATTTCATGGTCGACGGCGGCCGGCCGCTCGCGGTGCTCGACCGGATCCTCGAGCAATACCGCGTGGTGCAGCACGGCGTCTCGCTCTATCTCGGCTCGGCCGACCGGCCGGACCGCACGCACCTGCGGAAACTGAAGGCGCTGGTGAAGCGCACGAAAACGCCGTGGCTGAGCGACCACCTGTGCTGGGGGAGTGTCGACGGCACGTTTTCGCACGACCTGTTGCCGATGCCGTATACGTTTTCCGCGGCGCGGCGCACGGCGGAGAAAATCAAGATGGTGCGCGACTATCTCGAAGTGCCGATCTGCGTGGAAAACGTGAGCAGCTACGCGGAGTTTCACGTGAGCGAGATAACGGAGTGGGAATTTCTGTCGGAAGTGGTCGAGCGCGCGGACTGCGGAATTTTGCTCGATGTGAACAATATCTACGTTTCGGCGCAGAATCACAGTTTCGACCCGTATGCGTATCTCGCGGGCGTGCCGCTCGACCGCGTGGCGCAGATCCACGTGGCGGGGCACACGAAGTTTGAGAAATACATTTTGGACACACACGACCACCCGGTGCTCGACCCGGTGTGGAAACTGTATGCGCACGCGATCCGCGGGGCCGGTGTGACGGCGACGTTGCTCGAATGGGACGACAAGATCCCGTCGTTCTACGAGGTGCATGCGGAGGCGCTGAAGGCGAACGCGTTCATCGCGGGGGCGCGGGCGGCGGGGGCGGCGAGTGATGGCGCTGGACGCGAGGCGGTCCACGGGGCGGCGCGCGAGCGCGGGCGGCGGCGGGAAACATGAAAGCCGACGCGGGAAAGACCAAGCCGGCCGGCCTCCGCCCGCCGCCGCGGCGCGTGCCGCAGCGGATCGCGACGGACGCGGACTTGCGTGCGTTTCAGCGCACGATGCTGCACGCGCTGGTGCGGCCGATGACGGCGGACGACGACTTGGCGCCGACATGGACGGACGGGCGGCCGATGGCGGAGGTGGCGGCGGAGTTCATCAAACCGAACGACCGGCTCACGGCGTTTGAGCGGCTGCAGATCTACGCGCGCAGCTACTGGTTTCGCGTGATCGACTGTGTCTACGACGATGCGCCGGGGCTGCGCGCCCTGCTCGGTGAAGAGCGGTTCGCGGCGCTGGTGCGGGCGTATCTGGCGAAATATCCGTCGCGGTCGTTCACGTTGCGGAATTTGTCGTCGCGGTTGGCGCAGTTTGTTCGCGAAGAGCCGAAGTGGACGCGGCCGCACACGGCGCTGGCGCACGCCATCGCGCGTTTCGAGTGGGCGCAGACGGTGGCGTTTGACGGCGAGGCGCGGCCGGTGTTGACGCGGGACGATCTCGCGGCGGCGCCGCCGGCGAAACTGCGCCCGGCGCTCCAGCCGTATCTTTCGCTCATCGCGACGGAGTGGCCGGTGGACGACTACGTGCTCGCGGTGAAGAAGCGCGATGCGCTGCGCAGCGAGGCGAGCCACGCGATCGACCGCGCACCGAGCCGGGTGTCGAAAAGACGCGTGTCGCTCCCGCGCCGCGCGAAGACCTTTGTCGTCGTGCACCGCTACAACCACACGCTCTACTACAAGCGGGTGGAGGCTCCGGCGTTTCGGATGCTGGAGGCGCTGGCGGCCGGAAAAACGCTCGCGCGCGCCGTGGCGGCGGCCGGTCCGCGCGTGAAGCCCGCGCGCGTGCAAGCGTGGTTCGCGACCTGGATGGAGCTCGGGTGGTTTGTCCGGAAGTAGCGGCGGCGTGACAGGTTTTCGGACTGTTTTTCGCAGGGGAGACTGGCGCGATTCTGCTGACACTTCCTCTTCCACTCCCAAACTCCGTCCACCATGAGCGCGACCAACATCGGCCTTTATCTCTCCAACCTCATCCCTCCGGCAAACGCGACACCGGCACAACTCGCGGCGCACATCGCGACGGCCGACGGCATCGGCACGGCCGGTTTCACCGCCGGATAAGTTTTCAATGTGAACGTGGACCAACTGGGCAATCTCTCGGTTTACGCTTAGTCCGGCTTCAACCACGGCCTCCTCCCGCTGATCGGCAACGGACAATTGCAACCGGCCTTTGCCGCGTTCCCGCAGGTCATCGGAGCGTTGCGCGCGGGGGGAAAGATGAAGCGGGTCTTTTTCACGATCGGCGCAGCCTGCCGGGAGCGGGATTTCGCCAACATCGGCAGTCTCATCCAAAACTTCGGCCCCGGCGCGAACAACCCGCTCCACGCGAATTTGCAGGTGCTCCAGCGCGCGTTTACCGCGACCGGCATCGACCTCGAGCTGGAGCCGGGGTCCGGCGCACCCTGTTCGTTTTACAAGGACGCG
>JBILLY010000239.1:0-6901 GCA_044375835.1 Opitutaceae bacterium | reverse complement strand
GTGGAAGAACGCCTTCAGGCTGTAGTAATCCTTCTGCGTGAGCGGATCGTATTTGTGATCGTGGCAACGGTTGCAGGCGAAGGTCTGGCCGAGCCAGACGGCGGCGGTCGTCTCAACGCGATCGGCGGTGTATTCCGCGAGAAACTCCTCGGGGATGATGCCGCCTTCCTCGTTGATCATGTGATTCCGGTTGAAGCCGGTCGCGATTTTCTGGTCGAGCGTGGGCTGGGGCAGCAGGTCGCCCGCGAGCTGCTCGATCGTGAACCGGTCGAACGGCAGGTTGCGGTTGAACGCGCCGATCACCCAATCGCGCCACGCCCAGATCTCGCGGTCGCGGTCGACCTGATAGCCGTTGGTGTCGGCGTAGCGGGCCGCATCCAGCCAATCGACGGCCATGCGCTCGCCGTAATGCGGCGACGCCAGCAGCCGGTCGACCGCGCGTTCGTAAGCGTCGGGCGCGGCGTCGGCGAGGAAGGCGTCCAAATCCGCCGGAGTGGGCGGCAGGCCGGTGAGATCGAGCGACACCCGGCGCAGCAGGGTTGAGCGGTCGGCTTCGGATGACGGCCGGAGCCCCTCGCGCTCGAGCCGTGCGAGGATGAAGCGATCGATGTCGCCGCGCGGCCAAGCCGCCTGCCGGACCGCCGGAGGCGGCTCGTGGCGAACCGGCTGATACGCCCAGTGGGCTTCATACGGCGCGCCCGCCTCGATCCAGCGTTTGAGCACGGCGCGCTGGCCGGCGTCGAGGACCTTGTGCGACTCCTTCGGCGGCATCACCTCGTCCTCGAACGAGCTCGTGATGCGGTGCCACAGTTCCGAGTTTTCCGGCTCTCCGGGCGCGATGGCGCGCCGGCCCTCCCGCTCCGCCGTGGCACCTTCGAAGGTATCCAGCCGCAGCTTGCCCTTGCGGTGGGCCGCATCGAAGCCGTGGCAGGCGAAGCAGTTGTCCGAGAGGATCGGGCGGACGTCGCGGTTGAAGCGGATCTCGGCCGCGCCAACCGCGCCGGAGACGAACGCGATCAACGCAGGCACACGCCATGCCGCTCGTGCTCGTTGTAGATCAAGGTTCATGGGGCCGTGCCGGTGAAGGAAGACGGCGCGGGCTGAACGCGCCGGCGCCGCCGATGGCGCTTCAGAACTTCATGCGCGAACCGAGATAGAACGTCCGCCCCGTCGCGGGCCGGAAGCTCTGATCGTAGAAGAATTTGTCCGCAAGGTTGTCCACGCGCAGCGAGACCTCGGCTTCCACGGAGCCGAATTTCACCGGGTAGCCCAGCAGAATATCGGCCGTGCGGACGTTCCGCGCGTAAATCGGAGCGGACCAGCTCGGATGCACATGGACTTCGCCGACCACCCGCGCGCCGAAGCCGACAAACGCGCCCTTCAGGCGCCCTTGGACAAACGTGTATTTGTTCCAGAACGTGATCGTGTAGTCGGGCGCCCCGTTGATCCGGATATTCTGCTGACGCGTATCCTGGGCGACCAGCGTGCGCGCTTCCCAGATGCGGGAGTAACCGAACACGACCTGGTAATTGCGCATGGGCGTATAGATGAGATCGAACTCGGCGCCGGCGGAGCGCGCGGCCCCGGCGACGTTGTAGATCGGTTGAATGCCCGTGGCAGCCTCGGCCGCGAAATCGCGGAGCGCCACGTTGTTCTGCTCGATCTCATACACGGAGGCGGAACCGGAAATCTTGCTCTCCAACATGTCCACTTTCACGCCGAACTCCGTGTTGTTCTCCAGCGTCGGCGGCACGAGCGTGCCGCGTCCATCCACGATGTAGTTGGGCCGGAAGCTCTCGCCGTAAGTGCCGAAGACCGTGACGCCCTCGACGCCGGGCACTTTGCCCAACACGCCGTATTGCGGCGTGAACTTGCGCGGCTTCAGGCCGCGTTGCTCAGCCTCGCTCTGGCGTCCGCCGACGAAGACATGCAGGCGCTCGTTGAACGCGTCCATCTGGTCGATGGCGTAGAACGCCTGCTCCTGCGTCGCGGTGAAAGGAGTGGCGCGATTGAAGCCGTTGGGATTCGCCGCCAGCACATCGTTGACGACCTTGATGTCGCCGCCGGTGCGATAGGGATTCGGCGTCAGCGAACCGTTGAGAATGAGAGCGCGGGTCTTGGTGTCGCGATACTCGAAGCCGATCAGCGCGCGATGGTTGATACCTGCGGTCGCAAACCGGGCGACCAGCTCATGCATGGTGTTGGCGAACTTCGACCGACTCTCGCCCATCTGCGGCCGATCCGCGATGGCCAGCCCGCCGATCCCGCCGACCGGTCGGAACGTGCTCTGGCGCGCATACTCGAACAGCTCGCGGTAGCTGTAGTAGAAGCTGCGCCAGTCCAGCCGGTCGGTGATGCGATACTTGGCCTCGAAGAACGACGTGGTGCGGTCCCGATTTTCGTAAGCCTGCGAGCCCTGGATGTTGGCGCGATAACCGCGGGGATACATGAGCTCGTTCACGTTCACGACTTCGGTGGGCGTGCTGGCCGGATACCCCCGTCGACCGAGCCAGGTTGCGGTGCTCTCGCCGATCTGCGGAAAGGCGGCGGGACGCGCGAGGTTGTTGGTATCGTAGAGGCGGACCGCCTCCTGATGCTGCGCGAGGAAATCGGGATGCGTGAACGTGAGATGCTGCTCGGGATAACCCTTGCGCGTGGCCTGCTCGACGTTGGCGTTGATCGTCAGCCGCGGGATCGGGCGATACTCGAGGCCGAACTGAACGACATCGTCTTCGGCGGAGTTGCGGTCGACCCACCCGTCGCGGTCGAGTTTGGTGTAGCTGACCAGATAGGCGAGTTTTGGGTCCGCAATCGGGCCGGTGGTGCGCACCTGGCCGAACTTGCGCTCGAACGAACCGTAGCCCACCTCAACGTTGGTCTGCTGGTAGAACTTGGGCCGGCGCGAGATCAGATTGACCACGCCGCCGGCGCTGGCCCGGCCCTGCAGCACGGAGACGGGACCTTTCACGACCTCGATGCGGTCCGCGTTGTAGGTCATGAAGTCGCCGGTGCCGCTGCCGCTGAGTTCCGCGCCATCGTTCTTGATCACGGAGGTGAATCCGCGGCTGAACACCTGCTGATAGTCCGTCGAGATGCCGGTGACGAAGCGGAGCGCATCGCGCAGCTCCGTGAGATTTTTGTCCTTCAGGAAATCCTCGGTGAGAATCGAAATGCTCAGCGGGGTATAGATCACCGGCTGGCCGGAGCCGGTCGCGGATGTGGAATTGGCCGCGCGATAGCCGTAGTCCTTGCGGGACTCCACCGAGAAGGGGCTGAGGCGAATGGTTTCTTCGGCCGTGGCGGGACGTGCCGTGGGCGCGGTCTGTCCGTAAAGCGCCGCACAGGTCAGAGTGCCGGCGGCGGTGAAGGCGAAAACGAAGCTCCGCCCGAATTTATCCGATTGGGTTGGCATGTGGGGTGAGGGATTCGCCGTCACTGTCTCATACTCCGGGGTCGGGATGTTAGGACGCGCCTGCGGGGCTGTTCGTCGTTTCCTTACCCTGAATCCGGCGCGGTTCGTCCGTTTACCCGATCAAGATCGTCGGATTCCGACCGCTACATGACCAAACTGTCGGGATCGACCAAGCCGTCGGAGAACTTGGGGTTGAACGGCCGGACGTTGCTGTATTCGAACGCGGAAAACGCTTTCGGCAGCGGGTGCTTCGATTGCATCGCGGCGCGGAACGACTGCGGCGAAAGGCCGGCGACTTTGCGGAAAACTTTGCCGAAATGGCTTTGGTCCGGGAAGCCGACCAAGTTGCCGACTTCGCCCACGGTGAAGCGTTCCGTCTGCAGCAGGCGCCGCGCATGGTCGATCCGCACGCGGTGGATGTATTCGACGATCCCGAAGCCCACCGTGCGCTTGAACACGCGGCTGAGGTAATCGGCGTTGCACTTCTGCCGCGCGGCAATTTCGGCGACGTGAATCTCTTCGGCGTAGTGCCGGCTGATGTGGGTGATGACCCCGCGCACAAGCGACGACATCGCGCCGTTCCACGTCGAGAACTGCGCGCCCGGGCGCGTGCGATACCGCCCGACCGGCACGCCGATGCTCTCGACGATGCACCCCGCGAGATCGACGATCAGATCGAGCCGCTGCCACAATTCGGGCATTTCCGCCGGGTCGATTTTCGGCGCCCGCTCCAGCGCCCCCAGATAAGGCGCCGAGTCGAATCCGTGCCGCCGGCAAAACGTGCGGATCCGGCGCCGCGCCGTCTTTTCCGTCCCGATCAGCACGAACGATCCGAAATAAAAAACACCGAGCACCGTATTCTGAAACACCAGCGGCTTGACCAGATCGGTGAGGCCCAGGTGGCATTGGCCCGCGAAGCCCTGCTTGCGCCGGATCGCCACCCGGTTGGCGGCCATCTTGTTGCGCACACAATACTGGTGGGACTCCGGATCGGCCTTCGCCAGCATGCAGAATTTGCAGGTGTGAATCCGCAGGTGGTAGGGCAGCCCGAGCTGGGGATTGTCGAGCGACACCCCGGTGAGGTCCTCGAAACTGACCGTCGCCGGCGGCTTGGCGGTGAGTTGGGCCAGCACACGCGCCAACAGCGACTCGGCTTGCTGGCGGTCGTGGGAGGCGGCAGCGGATGGCGGGGCCTCGAGCATGGGGTTGCGCGGAGAAAACCGCGGCGTGGAGCACTCCGCAAAATCATTCTGGGCAGAGATCGTCGTTTTCAGACCCGTGATTGGTATATTTACGACATGCGGGGATCGTCCGTTCCGACCTGGGTTTGGTCCGATCCCGATCCGCTCGGGCTCCGGGGTTGCGCCGCGGCTGCCGGGCGCGCATGACCCCGCACGTCGCCCTCGTCATGACTTCCGGACCCGCGCCCGATCCCGCTCCCGCTGCCGCGTTTCCCGCCGGCCCCTGGTTCGGGGTGGATATCGGCGGCACCAAGTGCGCCGTGAGCGTGCTGCAGGACGGGCGCGTCCACGAACTCGAGCGGGTGCCGACGCGCGATTTCGAGGCGACATTTGCCGCTCTGGTCGCGGCGCTGCGCCCGCTGACCGGGAACCATGCGGCGCGTTTCGGCATCTCGTGCGGCGGGCCGCTCGACACCGCGGCGGGCGCGATTCTCTCGCCGCCGAATTTGCCCGCGAGCTGGCACGGGGTGCCGATCGTCGCCCGGCTCACGGCGGAGTTCGGCGGACAGGCCGCGCTCATGAACGACGCGAACGCGTGCGCGCTCGCCGAGTGGCGCTTCGGGGCCGGCCGCGGCACGCGCAACATGATTTTTCTCACGTCGGGCACCGGCATGGGCAGCGGGCTGATTCTCGACGGCCGTCTCTACGAAGGCACCACCGGCGACGCCGGCGAGATAGGCCACGTGCGCCTGCGGGCCGAAGGACCGGTCGGCTACAACAAAGCCGGTTCGGTGGAAGGTTTCACGAGCGGCGGCGGCATCGCGCGCCTCGCGGAAAGTCTGCTCGCCGGCGCGCCGCAAAAGCCCGCATGGGCCGCCGCCGGCCCGCCGCTCACGCTGAAACGGATCGCCGAGGCGGCGGCAGCCGGGGATGCATTCGCGCTCGGCGTCATGCGCATCGCCGGCGAGCGCCTCGGCGAAACACTCGCGATCCTGATCGACCTCTTCAACCCGGAGCGCGTCGTGATCGGCGGCTTTTTTCCGCGCTGCCGCGACCTGCTGGAGCCGCACCTCCGCGCGGCGCTCGAACGCGAGGCGCTGCCGATTCCGCGCCGCGCCTGCACCGTCGTGCCGGCGGAACTCGGCGAGACGATCGGCAGCCACGGTGCCGTGGCCGCGGCCCTACACGTTTTCGGAACTTCTCCCTCGTGATATCTTCCTCCCCGGCCTCCGACCCCGCCGGTCATCTGGACGATCTGGTCGCTCGCGCCCCCGCTCTTGCCCCGCTGCGCGCCGACGTCGCCGCCGCGTTTGGGTTGCTGCACACGTGTCTCGGCTCCGGCGGCAAACTGCTGCTCTGCGGCAATGGCGGCAGCGCCGCCGACGCCGACCACTGGGCCGGAGAGTTGCTCAAGGCCTTCCGCCGCCCGCGGCCTCTGCCCCCGGCCGAGCGCGCCGGTCTACCCGAGCCGCTCGCCGCCGCTCTGCAAGGCGCTTTGCCCGCGATTCCTTTGACGGGCTTCCCCGCCCTCGCGTCTGCCTTCGGCAACGACGTCGATCCCGCGCTCGTCTATGCCCAGCTCACCCACGCTCTCGGCCGACGCGGTGACGTTTGGATCGGCCTCAGCACTTCGGGCAACGCGGCGAACGTCTGCTCCGCCGCGCGGGTTGCCCGCGCCCGCGGCATGGCGACCCTTGGTCTCACCGGTGCCGGCGGCGGCGGGCTCGCCCCGCTCTGCGATCTCTGCCTGCGCATCCCGGCGACGGAAACCTACCGCGTCCAGGAATACCATCTGCCCGTCTACCACTGCCTTTCCCTGATGCTCGAGGAGGCGTTCTTCGGCTCGGCCTCGCCGGTTTGATCCGCCCGTCGGCCGGTTCACCCCGGCAGGTTCACGAACTCTGATAAAAAAATTCGGTTTCCCGAGGATCGGCGCCGACCAGGCCCGGAGATGTTCTCCCGGTCGAATGTTTCGCGCCGGACCGACGCGGGAATGCCCCGCCCTGCTCCGCGGCCCATGACCCGCTCAGCCAAACCCCTTCCTCAAAGACGAGCCTCCCGCGCCAACCGGAGACAACATCGTCCAAAGCGGCGCCGGTTCGCATCAAAGTATGGGAAAAGCGCTTCGCCGACCTGCCGGCCGGCAGCAGGATGCTGTTCGAAACCCCGGAAATGGCGGAATCCTATCTGCGGTGTTTGCCGCCGGGCTCGACCGTGACCTCAAGGACATCCGCGCCGCCTTGGCGCGGGCCCACAGCGCGCAGCACGCGTGCCCGGTGACGACGGGACTATCCCTGAGGGCCGTCGC
>JBILLY010000853.1:0-2827 GCA_044375835.1 Opitutaceae bacterium | reverse complement strand
CGACGCCGTCTCCCGCTACGACCTCGTCGATCCCGTCTACTCGCGCGCCAACGCTCCCTTCCACTTCGCCCCCTTCCAGCGCCCCAGCCCCTACAAACTCTGGCAGCTCTACCGCGCCAACCCCGCCTGGTTCCGCCTTGATGAGGCCGGCAACCTCAACAGCAGCACCGCCGCTTCCCGCAAGATCACCGAGACCATCTCCGCCGCCTACCTCCGCGCCGACACGCGCCTCTTCCGCGATCGCCTCGCCCTCACCGGCGGCGTCCGCTTCGAGCGCACCGAAGACGTGGGCGAGGGCCGCCTTCAGGACCTCCGCGCCACCTACCAGCAGGACGCCCAGGGCAACCTGATCCGCGACGCCGCCGGCCGCCCCGTCCGCGTCACCACCAACGCCGTCGAGCTCGCCCGCCTCCAATACAAGGACCGCGGCGCCCGCGCCCGCCGCGACTACGCCGACTTCTATCCCAGCCTCAACGCCACCTGGCACTTCACCGCCAACCTCCAGGGCCGCGCCGCCTTCGCCCGCACCATCGGCCGCCCCAACTACAACGAGATCATCCCCAACGTCGCCATCACCGACCCCACCGCGACCGAGGCCAACCGCACTATCACCGTCGTCAACACCGGCCTCAAACCCTGGAGCGCCGACAACCTCGACCTCGCCCTCGAATACTACTTCGAGCGCAGCGGCCGCGTCGCGCTCTCCGGCTTCCGCAAAAACATCCGCGACTTCTTCGGCACCACCCGCACCGACGCCACGCCCGCGATCCTCGCCGACTTCGGCCTGAGCGACGACTACCTCGACTACGACGTCGTCACCAAGGAAAACGTCGGCGACGCCCGCATCACCGGCTTCGAATTCGATTACCAGCAGCCGCTCCACTTCCTCCCCAACTGGGCCCGCGGCACGATGGTGTTCTTCAACGTCACCAAGACCCGCCTCGAAGGCGCCTCCACCGCCAACTTCAGCGGCTTCACCCGCGAGAGTGTCAACTGGGGCGTCAGCCTCAGCCGCCCGCGCTACAACGTGAAACTCACCTGGAATCACCGCGGCCAGCAGCGCCTCGGCCAAATCACCGGCACCGGCGTCGGCCCCGGCGTCTACGCCTACAACCCGGCCAATCTCACGCTCAACGTGAACGCCGAGTGGCGCTTCACCCGCCGCCTTGCCGCCTTCACCGTCATCCGCAACATCGCCAACAAACCCCTCGTCGCCGAAGCCTACGGTCCCTCGACTCCGATCTATGCCCGCGTCACCAACTGGCAGAACCTCGGCTCCCAGATCTCCGTCGGCCTGAAGGGCGAGCTCTGATTCGCCCGCCGCCTCTCGCCCCGTGCCGCTCGCCGTGATCCCGCCCCTCCGCCCTCCTTCGCCCGCCGCGCCGTCGCTCGCCCGTGTCTTGCCCGTAACTGCGAGCGTGAGCGAGTGGCCGCCCCGCCCCGCCTCGCCCCGTCGTCCCTCCCTTTCTCCCTCTGCGAGCGCGGCGAACCGGCTCCCCGCGGATCGTCATTCTGAGCGCAGCGAAGAATCCATTGGGATCTTCGCGACTCCGCAGCACCCGCGACTCTCCCGTTGGAGTCTTCGCGGTGCTCGGGGTGGCGGATCTTTTGGGGCGCCCGCGCCGTCCGCCTCCGCCCCGCCGGCATCCGTGGCGATCCGTGCCCATCCGTGGTTCACCCCGGTTCGGTTCTTCTCTCCGTCCCGCCTCGCCGTCGCCGTCCTCTCCTTCGCCGCGCTCGCCGTTGCCTTTGTCTTCTCGCCTCGCGCCGCCGCCGCCACCGCACCCGCACCCGCCTCGGCGCCGGCCCCCGTCGACTTCGGCCGCGACATCCTCCCGATCCTCTCCAACCACTGCTTCCACTGCCACGGCCCCGACGACGCCGACCGCAAAGGCAAACTCCGCCTCGACACCCGCCTCGGCGCCCTCGCCGCCGGCAAGAGCGGCGCCGTCGCCATCGTCCCCGGCCAGCCCGCCGCCAGCGAGCTGATCCAGCGCGTCACCTCGCCGCACGACGACGAGGTCATGCCGCCGCGCGACGCCAAGTCCCGCCCCACCGCCGCGCAGGTCGAGCTGCTCACCCGCTGGATCGCCGAGGGCGCGCCCTACGCCCCGCACTGGGCCTTCGTCCCCCCCAAAGCGCCCGCCATCCCGGTCCTCCCCGCCGCGCTGGCCTCCCCGCTTGGCTCCCACTCCGCAACTCTCGGCTCTCAACTCCCAACTCCCGGCTCCCGGCTCCCGACTCCCGGCTCACAACTCCCGACTCCCGGCTCCGCCGCCTCGCCGCTTCCTGCTCTCAAATCTGAAATCTCAAATTCCGCCTCCGCGGGCCCGTCGTCCCACCCCGTCGATGCCTTCGTCCGCGCCCGCCTCGCGCAGGAAAAAATCGCGCCGTCCCCCGAAGCCGACCGCCGCACGCTCGCCCGCCGCCTCAGCCTCGATCTCACCGGCCTCCCGCCCGATGCCGCCGCCGTCGAGGCCTTCGTCCGCGACACGCGGCCCGATGCCTACGAACGCCTCGTCGACACCCTTCTCGCCTCGCCGCACTTCGGCGAACGCTGGGGCCGCCACTGGCTCGACCTCGCCCGCTTCGCCGACAGCGCCGGCTACCTCAACGACACCCTCCGCCCCTACGCCTACCTCTACCGCGACTGGGTGATCGACGCCGTCAACCGCGACGTCCCCTTCGACCGCTTCACGATCGAGCAGCTCGCCGGCGACCTGCTGCCCGAGCCCACCCGCGAGCAGCGGATCGCCACCGGCTTCCACCGCAACCACATGCTCAACGAGGAGGGGGGCATCATCGCCGAGGAGTTCCTCGCGGAATA
>JBILLY010000534.1:0-4066 GCA_044375835.1 Opitutaceae bacterium | reverse complement strand
GGCGACCTCCTCCCGAACGCCACGCTCGAGCAGAAGATCGCCACCGGCTTCCACCGCAACTCGCTCAAAAACGACGAGGCCGGCGCCGACCTCGAGCTCGACCGCACCAAAGCCGCCGTCGACCGCACCGCCACCACCGGCTCCGTCTGGCTCGGCCTCACCGTCGGCTGCGCCGAGTGCCACACGCACAAATACGACCCCATCACCCACCGCGAATTCTACCAGCTGTATTCGTTTTTCAACTCCACCGCCGAGCGCGAGGTCCCCGCGCCGCGGCCCGACGAACTCGCCGACTACCGGCGCAAGCTCGCCGCCTGGGAAAAGGACCGCGACCGCCTCGAAGCCCCGCTCCGCGACCACGTCGCCACGCTCGTCGGCGCGCCGACGGCCACCTGGGAAGCCGCGCTCTCCCGTCCCGCCGAACGCTGGACCGTCCTCGCCCCGGAAGAGATCACCACCATCACCGAGGACGAGGAGCGCGTCGGTCTGCCCAACCCCGACCGCTCCTTCACCACCGGTGAACGCGATCCCGTCCGCACCCGCTACGTCGTCAAAGCCCCCGTCGAAGCCCGCGGCGTCACCGGCCTCCGCCTCGAGGCCCTCGCCGACCTCGGCGTCAAAGTCGGCCGCGCCCGCAGCGGCGATTTCCACCTCGCCGAGTTCTCGGCCATGCTCAAGACGCCCGACGGCACCCAGCACAAACTCGAGTTCGCCGCCGCGCGCGCCGACTTCGAGAGCAAGGGCAACCCCGCCGCCGAAACCCTCGACGGCGACAACACCACCGGCTGGAGCATCACCGGCAAGACCGACGCCTCGCACGTCATCGTCTTCGAGCTGAAAGCCCCGCGCGATTTCCCCGCCGGCTCGCACCTCTACGTCGAGCTCGAGCACCGTATCACCGGCGTGCTCACCCGCTTCCGCCTCGCGACCACGACCGGCGCGCTCCCGCTCACGCCCGATCCCTTGCCCGACGACCTCGTCGCCATCCTCGATCTGCCCGCCGACCGCCGCACGCCCGAGCAGGCGCTCGCCGTCGCGCGCCACATCGCGCGCTTCGCCGATGAGCCCGGGAAAAAACTCTTCGCGCCGCTCGCCGCCCACTACGCCAAGCAGCCCGAATTCCCGAAAACCGCCGCACCCGTCCTCGTCGCGCACGAGCGCAAGACCCGCATCCACCTCCGCGGCGACTACCAGCAGCCCGGCGAAGAAGTGGAGCCCGGCACGCCCGCCGTCCTCCCGCCGCTCCGGCCGCGCGGCGCCCGCGCCGATCGCCTCGACCTCGCCCGCTGGCTCGTCGACCCCGCCAACCCGCTCACGGCCCGCGTGACCGTGAACCACGTCTGGCAGCACCTCTTCGGCCGCGGCCTCGTCGCCACCGTCGACAACTTCGGCCTCCTCGGCGAACCGCCCTCGCACCCCGAGCTCCTCGACTACCTCGCGACCGAATTTGTGCAGCTCGGCTGGAGCCGGAAAAAACTCATCCGTCTCCTCGTCACCTCCGCCACCTACCGCCAGTCCTCCGTCGTCCGCGCGGACCTCGTCGACCGCGACCCGCTCAACGTCCTCCTCGCCCGCCAGAGCCGTCATCGCCTCGAAGCGGAGGTCGTGCGCGATGTGTTTCTCGCCGCCAGCGGCCTGCTCAACCGCCGCATCGGCGGCCCCAGCATCCATCCGCCGCTGCCGGCCTTCGTTCTCGCCTTCGGCCGCAACAAGACCTGGCCCGAAACCACGGGCCCCGAAAAATACCGCCGCGGCATGTATATCCACCTTCGCCGCAACGTCCCGTATCCGATGCTCGCGACCTTCGACGCCTCCGATGCCTCCGTCGCCTGCCTCCGCCGCGAGCGCTCCAACTCCCCGCTCCAGGCGCTCACGTTGCTCAACGATCCCGTCTTCTTCGAGTGCCACGAAAACCTCGGCCGCCAGCTCGCCGATCTCCCCGGCGACACGACCGTCGAAGCCCGCCTGCGCCACGCCTTCGAACTCTGCCTCACGCGGCCTCCGACCGCCGCCGAACTCGCCGCCATGCAGCGCCACTTCGACGACCAGCTCGCCCTCACGCAGGGCGACCGCCGGCTCGCTTTCGTCGCCGCCGCCCGCCTCATCGTGAACCTCGACGAATTCATCACGCGCGAGTGAGCGCCCCGCGCCGCCCTCCGTCCCCGTCAACGCTTCCGCCTCCGCTCCCGATGCACGCCTCCGTTCCCTTCTCGTCCCGCCGCCAGTTCCTCATGCGCACCTGCGGCGGCATTGGTGGCCTCGCCCTCTCGCACCTGCTCGGTCAAGACGGCCTGCTCGCCGCGCCCGCCGGGGGCGTCGACGGCCTGCCCGGGCGCACGCATCACAAGGCGCGCGCGAAAAATCTCATCTACATCTACCTCGAGGGCGGCCCCAGCCAGATGGATCTCTACGATCCCAAGCCGATGCTCAACCGGCTCGACGGCCAGCCGCTGCCCGAGTCGATGCTGAAGAACATGCGCTTCGCCTTCCTCGCGAAGGAATCCGCCCGCATCATGGGCACGCCGCGCACGTTCAAGAAGCACGGCCAGTGTGGCATGGAGCTCTCCGATCTGCTGCCGCACATCGGCTCCATCGCCGACGACATCTGCCTCGTGCGCTCGATGCACACGGACCAGTTCAACCACGTGCCGGGCCAGCTGCTCATGAACACCGGCTCGGCCATCTCCGGCCGGCCCAGCATGGGCTCGTGGCTCAGCTACGGCCTCGGCAGCGAATCGAAAAATCTCCCCGAGTTCGTCGTCCTCATCTGCGTCGGCCGCGGCGTGCCCGGCGGCTCCGCCAGCTGGGCCAGCGGTTTTCTCCCGTCGAAATACTCCGGCGTGATGTTCCGCAACGAGGGCGCCCCCGTCCTCAACCTCGACAACCCCGCCGGCTTCACCGCCGCCATGCAGGAGCGCAACATCCGCGGCGTCTCCGAACTCAACGCCCTGCGCCACGCCGCGGTGCGCGACCCCGAGATCGACAGCCGCATCGCCGCCTACGAGCTCGCCTTCCGCATGCAGAGCGCCGCGCCCGAGCTCATGGACCTCAGCGGCGAGTCGCAGGCCACGCTCGACATGTATGGCCTCGACCGCTCCGAGCCCAAGATCGAGGGCGGCAACCAGCTCGGCGGCACCGGCCTCTTCGGCACCTTCGCCCGCAACTGCCTCATGGCCCGCCGCCTCGTCGAGCGCGGCACCCGCGTCGTGCAGGTCATCCACGCCTCGTGGGACCACCACAGCAAAATCAACACCGACCTCCCGCACAATTGCCTCATGGCCGACCAGCCCATCGCCGCGCTGGTGAAGGACCTCAAGCAACGCGGCCTGCTCGACGACACGTTGGTCATCTGCGGCTCCGAATTCGGCCGCACCGCCCTCGGTGAAAATCGTCCCGGCTCCCGTGCCATCACCGGCCGCGACCACCACCCCAACGCCTTCAGCCTCTGGCTCGCCGGCGGCGGCATCAAGGGCGGCCAGGTCGTCGGCGAGACCGACGACATCGCGTGGAACGTCACCAAAGATCCGATTCACGTGCACGACCTCCACGCCACGATTCTGCACCAGTTCGGCTTCGACCACACGAAGCTCACCTACCGTTTCCAGGGCCGCGACTACCGCCTCACCGACGTCCACGGCCACGTCGTGAAAAAACTCCTCGCGTGATCTGACCCGGTGCGCCCGGCCCCGCCGGCGACGCCCGGCACGGAGAAAGTGACGTGCTCCCGGTCGCCCGCTGGACGCGACTCCGCGCTTGATCCGCGGCCCCGCCGGAGCCAATCGTCCGCCTCATGGATTCGCCCCAATCCAAGACCGCGCGCTGGTTCGCCGACGAAGTGCACCCACACGCCGCCTCGCTCAGGGCCTATCTGCGCGGCGCGTTCCCCGGCGTGCGCGATGTCGAGGATGTCGTGCAGGAATCCTACCTGCGCATCTGGCGTGCGCAGGCGCGCGGTTCCGTGGCCTCGGCGCGGCATTTTCTTTTCCGCGTCGCGCGCAACCTCGCCCTCGACCTCGTGCGCCGCGATCACCGCGCGCCCGTGCGGGCCGCCGGCGATCTCGCCGCG
>JBILLY010000441.1:0-4680 GCA_044375835.1 Opitutaceae bacterium | reverse complement strand
CGCGGCCGGGCGCGCTGTCCCAGATGACACTCGCGCCGATCTTGCGGCCGCGCTCGGTCATGCCGGCGCAGCCGAAACGGCCGCGGCGATTGGCGAGGGCGGCGGCGGGATCGAAGCCGGTGCCGTTGTCGGTGACGCGCAGGAGGAGGCGGGCGGACTCCGCGACGACGCTGATCGCCACGCGGGTGGCGCCGCCGTGCCGGCGGGCGTTGGTGACGGCCTCGCGGGCGATCATGCGCAGGTCGTGGACGATGGTGGCCGGGAGCGGCGGAACGGGTGCGGGGGCCTCGATCACGACTTCGACATCGCCGTCGCCGCGGTGGCGGGCGGCGACGGGTTCGAGGGCGGCGAGGAGATCGCCGGCGGTCTCGGCTGGGTCGCGCAGGTCGGAGATGAGGTCGCGGGTCTCGACCTGGATGCGGGAGACAAGATTGCGGGAGGCGGCGACGAGGCCGCGGCCCTTTTCGTCGGAGATGCGGGTGGCGAGGGCGTCGAGGCGGAGGCTGACGCCGGCGAGTTCCTGCTCGAGGGTGTCGTGGAATTCGCGGGCGATGCGCTGGCGCTCCTCGAGGGCGGCTTCGGCTTCGATGCGGTGGCGGAGCGCGGCGGTCTGGCGGTTGACCTGCCGGCGGAGGATGGCGATCCAGAGGCCGGCGAGGAGGGTGACGCCGGCGAGAACGGAGAGGCCGACGGCGAGGCGGGCGGGGGTCCACCACGGCGGGGTGCGCAGGACCTGCAGATCGGCCGACGACGGCGAGCGCAGGCTGACGAGGCCGGGGCGGCTGCCGAAGCCGGAGCCGGTGACGGCCGTCTCCACTTGGCAGATACCGGTGAGGCGCACGAGGGCGCCGGCGGGGGGGACGACGGTGTCGTCGGGCACGCGGGCCTGGAGGGTGCGCTGGCCGGACTGGACGAGGAGGGTGGTGCCGTCCTCGCTGCGGAAGAAGTCGCGGACAATGGCGACGACGCGGACGAGGCGGGCGTCGTGTTTGCCCGGGTGCTGGTCGCCGGGTTTGCCGTAGAGTTCGTCGAAGGAGTCGATGTCGAAGGGTTCCGGGGCGGGGCCGGCTTCGCGGGCGAGCAACTCGGCATCGACGACGGAGGCGCTGAAGCGGTCCATCGACGGAAAGCCGACGACGGAGACGCGGTCGCCGGGGACAACAACATCGGCCCGGGAGAGGCGGACGGCGAAGGCCATGTTGCCCTGCCGGAGGAAGGCTTGGCCGTCGGCGAGGGTGGCGGCGACGACGCCGTCGATGCGGATGCGCTGTTCGCCGAGGCCGCTGACGCGGAAGGCGAGCAGTTCCTCGGCGGAGATCTGGGGCGCGTCGGCGGCGGGCGGGGCGGGGGCGACGACGACGATCTCGGGCCAGTCGAGCACGCGGAGATAGGGCTGCACGAGCTGGCGGCGCGGGGTGTTGATCAGACCCGCGGCAAGGCCGGTGACCCGGACCCGGTGGCCCACGAGAGCGGGCGCGCCGTCGGCGGGTTTCTCGACGCGGACCTCGATCACGCGGGAGCCCATCGCGAGGCGGAGGATGGCGCGGTCCTGGTTGCTTTGGCGAAACGGGTGCAGCGAGCGGACGATGCCCTCGACGGTGACGCGTTGATAGTGGTAGCGGCCGAAGTGGAGGTCGTCGTAGAGGGCGACGATGCCGGGCGGCAGTTCGCGGCGGCCGAGCACGCGGTAAGTGGTGTCGGAGAGGCCGGGCAGGTAGAGGCCCATCCGGGTGGTGCTGGTCACCTCGATCTCTTCGCCGACGAGCGGGAGGCGTTGGCGGGGGGCGAGCCGAAAGAACGTGGTCGACGTGTCGTCCTGCAGGAAAATCGCGGAAACGCTCTCGACGAAAACGACCACGCCGCGCAGGCGGACGGGCAGGCCGCGGTCGGCTTCGGCCGGGGTGAGGGAGCGGACTTCGAGGGCGGTGGTGAGCGTGCGTTCCGCGGCCCGGGTGCCCGCGACGCCGAGGAGCGCGACGATGAGAGCGAACCGGAGGAAGCGGCGGAGGAGGAGCGGCACGGGGGCGGGGCGGCGGCGGGCGGACGGGCGGCGGTGGGACGGGGGCAGGAAGGAACGATGGAGAGTTGGCGGGAGGGAGAGAAGGAGAGATGTGAGCGCGGAGAAGGACGGGGGCGAACAGGAACCGGGGCGAACGGGCGCGCCGTGAAAGGGGCGCGGTGGGAACGGGCGCCGCGGGGGAGGCGGGAAACCGGGGTAATTCGGCGCGTGAGCCGCGTCGGCTCGGCGGGGACGCCTCGCCCTACCTGTGGCCGCGTCCTGCCGAGGCAATTCGGCGACCGCGGGGCGACGCCGATCAGGCGAAGAGCGCGGCGATGGGTTTGCCGCCGTCGGTGATCGGGACGGGGCGGGAGGCGTTGACGAGGTCCTTGGACGGATTGATGCCGAGGGCGGCGTAGATCGTGGCGTGGAAGTCGGGCACCGAGACGGGGTTTTCCACGGGTTTGTTGGAGAACGTGTCGGTGACGCCGAAGGCGCCGCGGTGGCTGAGGCCGCCGCCGGCGAGGACGAGCGAGAAGGCGGCGGACTGGTGGCCGCGGCCGCCGCCGCTGTCGAATTGGCCGGGGCGGCCGAACTCGGTGCCGATGGCGATGAGGGTTTTGTCGAGCAGGCCCTTGGATTCGAGGTCGGAGATGAGCGCGGAGAGGGCGGTGTCGAGTTCGCGGATGAGAACGTGCTGGTTGAGTTGGCCGGCGTTGTGGGTGTCCCAGCCGGCGCCGTTGATGAAATTGAGATTGTGGGAGACCTCGATGAAGCGGACGCCGGCCTGGACGAGGCGGCGCGCGAGCAGGCAGCGCTGGCCGAACTCGCCGCCGTAGCGCTGGCGGACGGAGCCGGGCTCCTGGTCGAGTTTGAAATTCCGCATGAAGGCGGGGCCGGCGAGGCGGAGGGCTTCGCGCTGGGCGTCCTCGTAGTCGGCGAGAGCGGAGTCCCTGGGGGCGTGGCCCTGGAGCGGGGCGAGCAGGCGCTGGCGGGCGGCGGCGCGCTCGGGGTCGAGGCCCTCGGGCGGCGTGAAGCCGGCGGGGCCGCTCTCGGTATCCACCAAGTAGATATAGCCGTGTTTCGCGCCGAGGAAGCCGGGGCCGCGGCTGACGCTGGGGTAGCCGACGAGGAGGTAGGCGGGCACGTTGTCGGCGACGGCGCCGCGTTCGTGGGCGATGACGGAGCCGAGGGACGGATAGATGGTGCTGCCGCTGACGGCGCGGCCGGTGTGGACGAAGTTGGTGGCGAGGGCGTGCTCGATGCCGAGCTTGTGGTTGACGGTGCGGACGGCGGTGACGCGCTCGGCGAGACGGGCGGTCTGCGCGAGGTGTTCGGTGTAGCGGATGCCGGGGACGGCGGTGTCGATGGCGGCGTAGTCGGAGCCGGCGGTCGTCGGCTTGGACTTGGGGTTGCCGCGCTGCTTGGGGTCGAAGGTGTCGATCTGCGACATGCCGCCGCCGAGCCAGATGAAGATGCAGTGCTCGGCTTTGCCCTTGGGGTGCGAGACGGCGGAGGCCCGGAGCGCGGCGGGAAACGCGGCCGAAGCCGAGGCGGCGGCGACGGTGGCGGCGGTGCGGGAGAGGAAGGTGCGGCGGTTCATGGGGCGGGCTAAGGCGGGGAGATGGGGAGAGAGGGAGAAGGGGAGACGGAGAGAAGGAGAGACCGAGAGACGGAGAGAAGGGAAGTGGCGAAGGAGTGGGTTTGCTCTGCGGCTCGGGGGCTATCCGCAGTCGTCAAAGGATGTGGGTCCACTCCGGCGCGTTGAGCAGGGCCCAGATGACGTCCTCGAAGCGGCGGCGCCAAGCGGGGTCGAGGCGGGCGGTGGCGGGGTCGCCTTTGCGGGCGGCGGCCTCTTCCTCGAGGCGGAGGGAGTAGGCCTCGGCCTTCATGTGGTTGGACCACGCGACGAATTTGCGGTGGCCGGAGGGCGGAGTCGGAGGCGCGGTGCGGGCGACGACGCGGGCGGCGAAGCCGGGTTCGAGGGCGGCGCGGTAGATTTTTTTCTCCTCGGCGGACGGAGCGCGGGTGAAGAGGCGGAGGAAGAGGCGGTCGACGAAGCGGTCGAGCGGCTGGTCTTCGAGGGCGAAGGCGGTGAGGCCGTGGTCGTCGCTGAGGCGCGTGAGCCAGTGCATCATCGTGCCGTTGGAGAGGAGCGCGGGCTGGAGGACGTTGGCGGCGTTTTCGCGCACGCCGCTGGCGGCGTCGGGGCGGGCGCCGCGCCAGCCGAACACTTCGAGGACCTCGGCGACGGCCTGGGTGCGCGGGAGCATGAGGCTGGGGCGGTCGCGTTCGTTGGAGGTGGAGGCGAGCATCCAGGATCGGCGGGCGCGGCCGAGGTCGAGGGCGTTGTCGATGGTGCGGATGCTGTCGATATCGAGGGCGACGGGTTCGATCTCGAAGGGTTTGCCGGTGGCGGCGAAGAGGGAATCGACGAGTTGCTCGGCGCCGATGCGGCGCGGGGCGGGCGCGATGAAGAGGGGGCTGGGGGCATCGAGCTGCGGGTCGACGGCGCGCTGGTAGGCGTGGGAGTTGAGGATGAGGCGGGCGAGGGCCTTGGCGTCGTAGCCGGAGCGGACGAGTTCGCGGCCGAGCCAGCGGAGGAGGGCGGGGTGCGACGGGACGGATTTTTCCCAGTCGCCGACGGTCTCGACGAGGCCGCGGCCCATGAAGCGCTGCCA
>JBILLY010000236.1:0-6927 GCA_044375835.1 Opitutaceae bacterium | reverse complement strand
GCGGCGGCGTTGCGCGTGCCGTATTCGTAGCGCACCGCCGTGTCCGTGAGTTTGAATTCGCCCGTCGTCGCGTCGATGTCGCCCGAATACGCCCCGGCCAGCACCGGCGCCACGTCGTCCAGCCGGTCGCGCCGCACATAGAGCACGCCCGTCTCGTGCGGCCCGCCGAGCCACTTGTGGCCGCTGGTCGCGAACGACTCGCAGCCGATCGCCTTCAACGCAAACGGCAGCATCCCCGCCGACTGCGCCCCGTCGATGTGGAACCACACCCCGCGCGCCCGGCACAGCGCCGCGATCGCGTCGACCGGCATGACGATGCCCGTCGGCGCCGTCACGTGCGACACCTGCACGACGCGCGTCCGCAGTGTCATCAGTTTCCGGATGCGCTCGACGTTTTCTTCCGGCGACGCCAGCGCCGGCTCGAACTGTTTCACCACCGCGCCGCGCAGCCGGGCCTGCTGCAGCCAGGGAAACGAGCCGCCCGGATGCGCGTGCGTCTCGAAGATCACTTCGTCGCCGGCCCCGAGTTTCAAACCGGCCGCGACGGTCGCGTTGCCCTCGGTCGCGTTGCGCACGAACGCGATCTCCGCCGGCTCCGCGCCCAGAAATTGCGCCGTCGTCGCCCGCGCGCCCGCCAGCAGGCCGTGGCCGTGCTCGGAGCGCTCGTGCAGCTGGCGCGCGACCGCGATGGATTTCTCCAACGCCGGAGTGGACGCCGGCCCGAGCCCGCCCGTGTTGAAATAGGTCAGCTTCGGCGTAAGCGGATACTGCGCGCGCACGGCCGCCCAAAAAACTTCCGGCGCCAGCGGATCGTAGGCCGGCAACACGACCGCCCCGCCCGCTCCGCCTCCGCCCGACGCCGCGGACGCACCCTTGCCGTCCGCCGCGGCCACGCTGCCGGCGGTCGCCGCCAAGCCGGCCGCACCGGTCGCCGCCCGGCGCAGGAATTGTCGACGGTCGAGGGTCATGGGGTCGTGAACGTGAGCAAATGATCGAGGCGCAGCACGGCGCCCGGGGGCAGGACGACGGGATGTTCCCGGTGAAACGCGCACGCCGCAAGGGGGTTCTTCGCGCGCACAAACCAGCACGGCGCCGCACCCGCGCCTTCGAACCGGATGCGCGTCCGCCGCAGCGTCGTGTCGTGCTGGCACGACCACTCCATCCACTCCGCCGTCGCGCCGTGCACGGCGGCTTCTCCGCTGCGCCCGCCCTCGGCCCGCACCCCGATCGACGCATCGCCGTGGTCGTCGAGCAGGTCGCGCGCGCCCCGGAACTGCAGACCGGTGTAGTGCGAGCCGGCCAGCCCGCCCAGCGAGTGGTAGTTGTGCAGGGTCAACGGTGCGCCCGACACGTTGCGCAGCTCGCTTGTCCAGCCCAGCGCCCATCCGCTTTCGACGAGCCGCGGCGTCAACACCCGGCGCTCCCGCAGCAGCGAGCGCGCGCCCGTCGCGTCGATCCACGCCAGTTCCTGCACCAGCCGGTTCGGCGCGAGTTCAAGCCACCGCTCGTGCCGCTGCTCGCCGTGGTCGCCGCGCCACGCATAGCCGTCGGCGGACCGATGCGAGGGCCCGCCCCAGAAGTTCACTCCGTCCACGCTCGTCGCCGTGAAGCTGAGCGCGTGGTGCCACGGATGGTCGTTGGGCCGGAAATTGGTCAACACGTCTCCGGCGACCGAATACACCGGGTGCGCGTAGGGTCGCCGCGCCTCGCCGACCGGCGTCTCCGGCAGAAACACATACCGGAACAACGGCGCGCCCGCCGCCGTAAGCACGGTCACGGCGCCAGCCTCGGGCCCCCGCAGTTGCAACGCTCCGCTCATGTCGCCGCCGCGCGCACGGTGAACGCGCCGCCCTCGAAACGCAGCCAGCCCGACGCCCCGGGCAGCCGCACGCGCACCGGCGTGGCCGCCGGCGCCTCGCCTTCGAGCACGAACTCGCCGTGCTCGATCTTCCACGCCACGCGCACCGGCCCGCGCGGCGTGCACACGGAACCGCTCGCCCGGACCAACCCCGCGCGGTGCGGCGCGATGTCGATTTCCGCGAAGCCCGGCCGGCGCGGCGTCACGCCGAGGATCCGCTGCATGAACTCCAGCGCCGGATGCGCGCTCCACGCGTGGCAAAGCGAGCGCCAGTAGCTGTTTTCCTCCACAAAGGTCGACAGCCCGCGGTCGATCATCTCGTGCCACACCGCGAGATTCTCGGGCATGCGGTCGTAGGCGCCCGACTCCGCCAGCGCGCGGAAACCCGCGTGCCACCAGAAGAACGATCCCGGCGCCAGCTGCGGGTCGTGCGGAAACCGCGCCAGCAACCGCTCCCGCTCCCGCGGCCCCGCCGCACCGCACACGACGGCCCACGCATTGCCGTATTGGCTGATCTCGGGCCCGCCCGGCCGGTCGAAATAGAGCCCTGCCTCCTCCGACCAAAACCGCGCGTGCAGTTTCGCCCGCAGCGCCTGGGCCTCCTCCGCGCAGGCGCCCGCCTCCTTTTCATCGCCGACGAGCCGGCACAGGTCGGCGAACTCGTCCAGCGCGAGGATGTATTGCGCCGAGATGATACAGGTCGGACCCGAGTCGGCGCCCGGGACCACGCCGCGCGGCCACCACGGGCACCAGTCGGTGATGTTCCAGAACGGCAACCGCGCGGGCAATCCGTCCGCATCGCCGTGCCGCCGGAACCAGTCGAGCGCGGCCCGCATGCCGGGCCGCAGATCGCGCACCGTCGCGAGGTCGCCCGAGCAGTAGGCGTAGTCGCGGATGTTGGTGATCCAGTGCAGCGACCACGACGGGATCACCTGCACCAACCGCGACGGAAACCGGCTCTGCGTCAGGCCCTCCGGCAGCCGCGACCAATCGAAATGATACAGCGCCTGCCGGCTCAACCGGTAGTCGCCCGCGGCCAGCATCGCGATCTTCGAGGTGATCATCGTGTCGCCCGCATACTGCATCTGCTCGTAGTAGGGGCAGTCTTCGAAGGTCTCGTGCGAGCAGAGCCGCATCGTGCGGATCGCCGCCGTCCAGATTTTCTCCAGCCGCGGGTCCGAGCACGCGAAGGTCGCGTCCACCCGATACGGATACGCCGTGAACCGTTGCCGCACCGCGCGCACCGCCAGCGGCTCCGCGCCCGCCGCGATCGACAGCCCGATGTAGCGGTAGGCCCGCCAATGCAGCGGCTCGAACACCTCGCCGCCGCCCGCGCCGGGGCGTGCCGCCCCCGCCGGCTCCCAGACATCGCGCCAACCGGTGATTTTCCCGCGCCGATCGAAGGTCCAGCCCGAGCTCTCGTCCGCGAAGTGCGAGGCCAAGTTGGCCAGGGGCTGCTGCCGGCCGAGCAACTGCGCGCCCGGCGTCGACCACGGCAACCGCAGCGCTTCCGCGTAGGTCAACCGCACCGTCGCGCCCCGCCCGCCCTCGATTTCGAGGCGCGGATACGCCGTGGTCAGCAACCCCGCGTCCACGATCAGTTCCGCCGTCGTTCCAGCCGGGACTGTCACCGGCGCTCCGCCCGCGAGCATTGCCAGCCAGTTCGGCGGCGCCGCCGCCCCGCCCGGCAGAAACGCCTCCGCAAAGCCCTCCGCCTCGCCTTCCTCCAGCGCCGGAATCATCCGCGGCACCAAACCGTAGGGACTCGTCGGGTCGCGCCGGTTTTCGTGGCGCTCCGCCTTGAACAATACCGTCGCCGCCGCCCATCCCGCGTCGTCGAACTCCGGCTCCGTCCACCCCGCCGGACTCTCCGCCGAAACCCGGTGCTCATAGTAGCCCTGGTAGCCCTCGAACGTCGTCGCCTCGTTCTGAAACCGGTGCGCGCGGTCGACCGCGACTTTCCACTGCGCGTCCGTCGAGAGATCCGTCGTGCGCCCGGCCTGCTCCTCCGCGTCCGCGGCGCCGACCTCGGCCAGCGACCCTTCCAACACAAAACCGCCCGCGTAGGTCATCACCGAGCACGGCGCCCCCAGCCATGCCGGCCGGTGCGCCACCCGCGACATGTCGAGCACGAGCGCGGCGAGGATATTGCGCCCCGCCCGCAGCAGCGGCGCCAAGTCGAAGGTCTCGTAGAAGTGATGATTCACGTCGCCCTTGGCCGGACCGCGGCCGACCAAACGGCCGTTGCAGAAAAACAGATACCGGCTGTCGCCCGAGACGTGCACCGTCAACCGCGCCTGCGCCGGCTGCCCCACGTCGAACGTCCGCCGGAACATCCGCACTTGATAGTGCGACGGGCTCGCCGCCTCGGGCGGCGGTGCCGCGTGCGTGGCTTCGGCGGACCAGATCCACGAGGCGTGGTTGACGAACGGTAGGGTCATGCGCGGGGGTTGAACAGCCCGCCGGGGCCCGGCGGCGCGAAAGCCCGGAATAAGCTCGCGCGTCTCTGAAATTCAACAACCGTTTTCATGTTTTTTCAGAAGCCCCATGAAAAATACCCGTCCCTCCTCTGCGCCCCGCTTGGTCATGTGCGCGACCACCTGGTCGATGATCGCTTACCCCTCGGCCAAGCGCGAATGGACCCTCGACCGCAAGCTCGACGCCATCGCCGCCGCCGGCTTCGACGGCGTCTGCGCCTACGCCACCCCGGAACTCCGCGTCGGCGCCGACGCCCGCGGCCTCGAAGTCATGAGCGGCTTCGACGCCAAGAGCGTGGCCGATGCGCTCCCCCGCCTCCGCGCCCAGCGCGACCTCGGCGTCCGTTTCATCAACGTCCAGCTGCTCAACCACGACACCCCGCCCGCCGCCGCCGCCCGCGCCGCCGTCGGCCTGCTCCGCGCCGCGCGGAAACTCGGCGTCGCCGTCCACATCGAGACGCACCGCGACACCGCCACCGAGACGCCGGAAAAGTTCGACGAGATCATCCGCCTCTACCGCCGCGCCACCGGCGAGGAGATGCCCGTGACGTGGGACCACAGCCACTTCGCCGTCTCGAAACACATGCTGCCGCCGGACTACTCGCGCCGCCTGCTCGCCTGGCCCGTGTCGATCCGCGCCTCGCAGATGATTCACCTGCGCCCGTTCAACAGCCAGCACTGCCAGGTCCCCGTCACCGACGGCCGCGGCGCCCTCACGCCGGAATTCCGCGACTACATCGCGTTCGTCGAGGATCTGTTTGCCTGCTGGCTCGCCGGCCCGCGCCCGGGCGGCGAACTTTGGGTCTGCCCGGAACTCGGCATGAGCCACGGCTACCACGTCAGCACCAACCCCCACCCGTGGCCCGACGCCATCCGCGCCCGACGCGAAATCCTCGCCGCGTGGAAACGCGCCCTCGCCCGCCCCGCCGCGTGAGCGCCGCGCACCTTCCGCCCACGCTCGTGCAAGCCGCTGGCGACACGACCGCGGCCGTGAAAGCGCTTGACCCCTCCGGGCCCCCTTTTCATTCGCTTTCCTGAAAATTTCAGCACGACCGCCCACCCCACCCCCATGCTGATCACCGAAATCGCGAAGAAAGCGAAGGTGTCGCCCGCGACCGTGTCGCGCGCGATCAACCAGCCGCAGATCGTCGCGCCCGAGAGCCTCGCCCGCATCCGGTCGGTGATGGAGAAGCACAACTACGTGCCCGCGCCGCTCGCCCGCCGCCGCGGCCCCAAGGTCCGCTCCGCCGACCAGCGGCGCATCGGCGTCTGGTTCGTCGGCGCCCGCGCCAACAATCCCTCGCTGAACTGGTTCCAGGACCAGCTCATCCATGTCCAGTCGACCGACACCCGCTACCGCGTCGACCTGCGTGTCCTGTTCTCCACTACGCCCGACGAATTGCCCGCCGGCCTCGCCGGGGAGAAGCTCGACGGTCTCATCATCCAGGGCATGGAGCCCGCCGCCGCCTGTCTCGCCAAGCTCCGCGACCTGCCGCACGTCTGGTTCATGACGCGCCGCTCGCCGACCTTTCCCGCCGACTACGTGGAACCCAACAACGAGGAAAACGGCCGTCTCGCCGCCGACTACCTCGCCGAGAAAGGCCACAAGGCCGTCGCCGTCATCAGCACGGATCCGGACTACAGCGCCGTGTCCCGCCGCGTGAAGGCCTTCCTTGAGCGCGCCGCCGAGCTCAAACTCACCGTCCACTCGATCCTCGGCACATCCACGGCGAAAGCGACACCCTTGTCCGCCAGCTCCTCGCCGCCACGCCGCGCGCCACCGGACTCTATATCCCCGTCGATCATTTTTGCGGCGCGTTCTTCCGCGCCATGCGCGAGGCCGGCAAGAAGCCCGGCCGCGACTTCGAGGCCGTCCTCGGCAACTTCAATCCGGTCATCTACCACAACCTCGACCACTCCCCCGCTTACATCGACATCAACGTGCCCACGCTCGTGCGCAAAGTCGTCGACCATCTTTTCTGGCGCATGGAGAACCGCGGCACCCCGGGCCGCATCGGCGTCACGGTTTCCCCCACGTTGCTCCCGCCGCCCAACGGCACCGAATTCTCCGCGCCGGCCTGAGCGTCCCGCCCGCCGCCGCTCCCTCGCTTTCCCCGCCCCGCTCCACCCACCCGTTTTTTCCGAGATCCGGAAGAGTCCCAAACCCCATCGAAGATGAATACTGCCATGACCACACCAGCACACCCCGCCAGGCGCGCCCTGGCGACCACGCTGGCGGTGCTGAGCATCGCTCCGTTTGCGCAAGCGCAAGCGGGCGACGCCGCAGCCGTCCGCCGGCTTCAGGAAGAAAACGCCGCGCTGCGCAAGCAGCTCGCCGAAATCCAGGCCAAGTCGACCCGCGCCCCCGCGATCCAACCCGCGGCCGCGCCCGCGGCGCCCGCCGCCGCCCGCCCCTCCGCGGCCCCGGCGCCCGCCGGCGCTCGCCTCGGCACGGATGAAGGCGTCCAGGTGCTCACACCCTTCGAGGTCAAATCCGACAAGGACTACGGCTACCTCAAGACCAACGCCGCCACCGCGACCAAGCTCGCGATGGAGATCCAGAACATCCCGCTCAACATCTCCGTCATCTCG